>NZ_CP162142.1:2720000-3015000 GCF_040833965.1 Leptospira sp. WS39.C2 | reverse complement strand
TAATACAAATCTATTGGGAGCGCCCATTTATAAAAATAGTTTAGTATTATCTAGAAACACAACGTACGTAAAGGGTATTTGATTTGGGATGGACATCATAAATATTGTTAAATGTTGTCGTGAAGTTTACATACCATGCACTCGTTGTACCTGGTGCGTTTGTTGTGGAAGTCCAATAATAACCTCCAGCAGAAGTAACCGTATTGGGAAAGAATGTTTGGTCGATTTTTGGTCCGACGGCTTTTGTATAATCATGTAAACTACTAAGTTCATTTCGATTGGGTAATTTCCAAACCCTTCCACCTAAAGTTAATCCATTACAATAAGTAATGGCTGAAATCCAATCAAGTGCATTTGCTGGTAACGAACAACTTGAATCATTGTTTTGTCCGTATGAACATTTTTGCCAAGTAAGGCCTGTTGCATTATCTTCAACTGTTCCATCTCCATTGTCTTGGTAAGTTAAAGTTTCTATTGGTGGTAATGAAGCAACACAACGACCATGATACGGATTGGAGTTAGTAGTAGCATACGAATTTGAATTACTATAATCTAGATACCAAGCATCGCTCAAGTTAGGTGGGTAAGGAGTGGATGCCCAATAGGCAAAGTTGACTGTGGCTGGAAGTGCAGATTGATTAAAAATGGTAACGGAAGTTTTACTTGCGTCATTTGTACTGAGAAGTTCTTTCATTGTTGGTAACCGCCAGGAAGTAAAACCAGCATAACCTTTTCCCGAATTAGCCGAGTTAAGTGCCAAACAAGATGTATTTAAAGTGGCAAAACTTCCCGTTGTTACACCTGGACTATTGATCGCACAAGTTGGGCCCGATAATCCTTCCGAACAAGTTTTCCATAGAATGCCTGTACTTTGGTCAAATGTTGTGTAATCATTTGGAAAGTTTGTATCAGCTTTTGGTGCATCATAATTGACATTAAGACCTGAAGCAATGGATGCATCATCACCAATTGCGAATGATATGGTTTGTCCAGTCTTTAATGGTAGGATTGAGTATGTTCCTTCTGCTATGGCACTGTCTTCCATCCCCACTTTTATCGCAATCGCTCGTATTCTTTGGCCAGCGAGTCTCCATATAGATGATGGTGAAAGATAGGGAGTAGAATTAATGTTAGGTGTAGAGCCATCAGTTGTAATGTAAATGCTAGCCCCCGGTGTAAATGTTGTTATGGAAATAAAATTGGGTTCTAAATAATGGCCTGGACTCGGAGAAAATATAGGTGTAAACACTTTATTAATATTTGCACCACAGTGGTTACTCGTGTTCCCTGAAAAAATTTTTGAAAGGAGAATTTCGTAGTAACCTGCTTGGTTGGAATCACATGGATTTTCCAAACTTGGATTTTTACAAAAAGAAAAAAAAATTAAAATAATGAAAGTTAAGAAAAATTGGAATTTCCTTTTTGGGGAAACTTTTCGATTCTTCATGGTATTAGCCACCCTAAAAAACTCGTCTCAATCTGAAGTTTTATGATTCGATTCTAATGCTATAAATATGAAACATCGAAAATTTCCGATACATGAATTTTACTTCGGGTAGGCGGAATTTAAAAAATTTACGAAAAAAATTGATAAGAAGCAGGTTTAAGTTTTGAGATAGATCGTCTTTGATCTGGTTGGGAGAACCTATGGAATTGTTTAAAATTATGAGGCTGGGTTTTGGTAAAAATTTTAACCCAGCTTTTTTTGCGGAATCAGCGATTCATTATTTTGCCGCTAAAATTTCCTTTAGTCTTTTCTCGGCTTTGTCAAACCAGTATCCTTTCTTTTGGGTTTCCATGATTTCTTTTAGGAATTTAATTTCTGCGGAACGTTCATTGAATCCATGTTCACGATCAAACTTGGACCAAATAGAATAATCTCTGAAATCTTTTTTCCAAAATGGTGAATCGGATGGAATTCGCTCAAATTTATAATCTAAATCTTTCGATTTATTTGATAAAAAATCTTTAATATCAAAATTTTCTCGTATAACACTTATTTTATAGAATCCTAAAAATACAATTTCACCGGGTTTTCCTTTAATTTTTAAAGTAGATATACTTTTTTGTGGTTCAAAATTGAGTTTGTATCGAGTTGGATTAGAACAGTAATTGCAGAATCGATCCCAATATAAATAACCCAAATAGTGTTCCTTTCTCGAGTCTATTAAATACGTCGGTGTTGATGTGACATACTGATTCGTATAAGAAACTTTTTCTCCATCTTCTTCAACAGTAACCATAGGTTTTTTTGCATCGGATAAACTTTCGATTGGTGATTTAGTTTGTACATCAAATAAAAACATACCAGTTGAAAGGATTGGATAAACTTTTAGCATCATTGCACTTGCATCTTGAACATCATCATTTAGGTCATCGACAATCACAAATCCAACCAATGATAGGTTTTTGGCTTCCGTTAAGTCTTTGGGATTTTGAAGACGAACATCTGTGAAGTTACAACTGAGATGTAAAGAGAGTGTAACCAAGAGTAAATTCTTTGTTAGGCTTCTGATTTTTGGGAAATAATCCATTGGGAATGAATACAAGATTTTTACTAAGTTTGTCAATTATTTTTAAAAAATACTTTTCTATTTAAAAATGTAGAATTCCGGGTCTAACTTCCATTTACCTTCTTATAGAAATGAAGATAAGTTTGGTCTGTAACAAATAACCAGATATAATTAAATTGGGTTATGGACAAATTGTGTCCTAGCGTACCAATGTATCGTTTAGAGTAACCATCTTTGTTTTTGTTAGTCGATTCGGAGAAATTTCGTTTTTCGGCACTGAAAATATGATTGAGTCAATGAGGATTGTTAGAATCCAATTAGTCCGACTAGTTACAAAAGAAATGTAGTGATGTAAGAAACATAATATGAATCTAAGTACGAAAGTATTTAAATATCTAACAGAGTTGAAAACTCATAATAATAGAGAATGGTTTATGGACCAAAAGCTGAGGTTTAACGAAATTCAAAAGGAACTAATCCATTATACGGCATCCTTATTATCAGGATTAGAAGCATTTGATCCATCATTAAGAGGCGTAGATCCAAAATCATGTATCTTTAGGATTTATAAAGATGTTCGATTTTCAAAAGAAAAAGAATTTTACGCAAGTAAGGTGGAAACTGTTCCAAGAGGGTTTTCCAAAGACCATCCTATGATTGAATTTTTAAAGTATAAAGGATATGCTGTGGTAAAAAAGCTTAAGAATGCAGAAGTAACTTCTATAAATAGCACTGAAACCTTTCTCAAGGACTTTCGTATATTGTATCCTCTGAATTTATTTTTAGAAGAATTGATGCGGTAAAAAATGGATCAGGGATCCCAATTTTTAGATTGGAAACTTGACCCATATTCATGTTTTGTTTTTTTGAAATATTAGATTATTTTTTTGAAGAATGAAACAATAAATATAAAACAAAAATTACTACTAATACCGAATCAAAAACTAATGCGATTCCGGATTTTTCCAAATACGATTGTCCATAAATTAAGTTTAAAGTTATAAATAAACTTTTGCTGATAGAAGCTACAACGAGAACTAAGTTTCGGTTTGGTTCGTTATACGCTCCATAAACCAACATCCCTCCAACCAAGGCGATTAGAGCTCCCCAATTTCGAACAATGATGTTTGCTAAATTTCCATCTAATGATTCACCGAAAGTTAAAGTTAAACCTAATGTAGGGTTTATAAGAGAAAGGATCATTGAAAATGTAATGATACCAGATACTAACATAATCCATTTCATTTTTGAAAAAACGATATTCATGAATTTACCTCGCTGCTCAATAAAGCATATCATTGGAATTAAGCGAGATATTTTTTTAACTTGTTAGTGGAATTATTTACGTAAAAGAGAATTTCGAATTTTATCGTTCCTATTTGGACTTACGACGATATTTTTTCAAATAGATAACAACTTCATTTGTCTCGGGATGATCATAATAATTTTGTATGAAATCAAATATTGTTTGTCCCTCATTGTCTTTTAAATTTGGGTCAGCATGATTTTCTAACAAAATTTGTATCAATCGAAGGTGATGCGTACGGGCTTCTATGAGTAATCGAAGGATGGATTTACCGGCACGATCTTTCGCATTTACATCCGCTCCCTTTTGGATCAAATAACGTATGATGTCTAAATTTGGTGCTTCATTTGTTGCCAAATACATAAGTGCTGAATAAGAATTTTTATCCTTCGCATTGATGGATACTCCTTGTTCGACAAATAATTGTACGAGTTTGAAATTAACTTGTTTTGTATTGCATGCCAAAGTTAGAACGGTGCCGTTTGGATTTTGAAGTTTTAAACCATGATTTAACATAAGTTTGACTAGATCATATTGGTTAAACTGAATTGCAGTTAAAATAGCGGGTTTTCCGTTATGATTGGTAACATTTACATCTGCATGATTCTGAATCAGATACCGGGCAATATTGACTAAGTTTTTGTCCAAGGCATAAAATAAAGCAGTCTCTCCTTTTTTGTCTTTTTCTTCAAGATTTACTCCTGAATTGATCAATTGTTTGATTCTGTCCATATCGGACCGAAGGACTGCTTTGTGAAGTTCAGGTAAGGATCGGAATTCTTTGTAGTTTTGGATTCCGTTTGTGATTTCGGTAGATCCTTTTTCAATCGCATCTTTGATGAGGATAGTTGATAAGAAGATATAGTGATACCATTCCAACTTTACCATGTCTTTGCTTTGGGAAAATAGTAAATTTGGTATCAAAAAACAACTGCACCAAAAGACTTTTATGATTTGGTTCGGCTGATTTTTTCGAATGGAACGTAACTTCATTTAAATTCAGAGTGTGAAGGAAAGGGATTCAGTTGGAACAAATTAATCAATTTTTGTTTGAGAAATAGTATGATTGATTTTAGATAGATACCAAATAAAGTGAAGAAGACACTGAATACGATTCCTTTTAAAGGTTTAGACCACAGTTCTAAGAAGGAATTTATCTTTGCATAACCTGGATTATTCGGTAAATAGAGCAAAGGAATTGATTGGCCCATCTTGTATTCAGATCCTATCTCACCTAATATTTTACCATGAATTTCAAATACTGAACCATTTACTGAATAGTGGACGATGGGTTTAATAATATAGTGGCTTGTACCATACCGTCTACTGCTCGTTTGAGTAGAATGGCTGAATTCTTTGTAAGAGGAGACTATTTTCCCATTCGTTTTGACACCAGCTTGCATTATATTGATTGTACTTATGATCTGGATGGCACTTAGAACAAAAAGATATAATGCATAAACTAAAATGAGTATGGAAAGTATTTTAATTTTCATAGAACAAATGGAAATTTTTTATATGATTGAAATTGATTTCAATCTAAAATTGAATCTTTGGAAGATAAAACTAGTTGGAAAAGTTCAGAATAATGTTACCTCTTTGTTTTCCTCCCCACGAATCCAAAGTTTTTCGCATTTTTTCCAATAAGCAAAAAATGAAGGGAAATAACCCGTAATTTCTGGAAAAATCCAATCCCTATCCTCCTCTTTCCCAATGTATTCTTTGTTAGATGGGTGTTCCTTCCAAAAGATTTGTGGCCTATATTCTTTTAATTGTTGCAAAAGATGTTCCCATTCACCAAAGAAAAATTGAATGTTGGGGATGTTTTTTGCTAATGAAAGGGTGAAATCTAAAGTATTCGGTGATGACGGAAATTTTTCGAAAAAGTTTGGACGCATCATAAATATCCGATTCGCCTCTGTGTTTTGTTTCCAATTCGGATCCAAATTATAAATATCATACAAACATATCGGTAACCTTTCATCGATCACTAATTTGGTTTGTGATTGCTTGTAGGAAACAAAATTAGTTTCAAAGTTTGAGTTTAGAAGTTTTGAGTCAAACCAATTGATTGTTGAGATATACGCTTCGTTCAGGTCCCAGTCAACAAGAGTTTCAAGTTCTATCGGCAAAGAGTTTATTTTTAATAATTCCTCATAAGGCAAGTTTAGGTATGTATGATTGTCGTTGGTTTTCAAATATCGATTTATGTTTTCTTGGTTTGCTAGATATTTTTTAGAACTAAATGCTCCTGAAATCCATTGCCAGCTGCAGGTATTACTTGCGATATCAGCATCTAACAAATGATAGTACATCCATTGAGAAGGTTTTTTCCAATATGCTCCACCAATATTACAAATGATAGAGGCGATATACATACGAACATGGTTGTGTAAGTAACCTGTATTGTAAAAATCGATGAGTTCGCGATCGATACCTGGAATTCCAGTGTTGATACTATTTTGTAAAAAGGCTTTTGGAAATTTATAATGTTTGGTGTTAGGTTGCGGTTGTTTCAAATCTGAAAAAAGTTCTTCTCCTTTGTTTTTCCAGACTAGTTGGAAATAATCCCTCCAAGCCAATTCTTGAATCAATTTTGAAACTTGGTAAGGTTTGTATCTTAAGGAAGAAACATATTCAAAGATTTGTTTGGTGGAAATATAACCTCTCGAAATGTAAGGTGATAATAATGATACTGCTCCATCGATATAGTTTCTTGAGCTACCGTACTTGATTGGCTCGATTGATTGGATTCTTTTTTGGATGGAGATTGGATCTGTTGGAAAGGAAACTTTCAATTGTTTAATGGATTCCTTAAATTCTATCAGTGATACTAATATTGATTAGACAGAACTAACAAATCTCTTTCTAAATTTATTGACAAAAAAGAAATAAAATCCAAGATCAACTTTTGCAATATACATTCCGTTTGCAATGAAACATTGAAAAAGAAAAGGGATTCAGATGAAAATGATGAAAACAATTGGCATCGTAATGGGAATACTTATCCTTATAGGTATTTCTTTTTATGTATATATGGGTGGATTTAGAACTGTTGAAGTGATACACCAATCCTTCGGACCAGTGGAGGTATTCGTATACACTCATAAAGGTCCCTACCAAAATTTAAATCAGAGTTGGGAAAAATTCCAAAAGGAATGGGAATCAATTGGTATTACTGAATGTAATAGTTTGGCAATTTATTTGGATCCACCAGACACTCCTCCAGAAAACTTAAGATCAGTTTTGGGATGTCGTATGTCGGGACTTACGGAAAACCAAATCAAATCAATTCAATCAAAATTTGTTACCTTCCAGATTCCACAATCTGATTGTTTAACGGCTTCGTTTCCATTTAAGAATGTACTCTCTTACTTCCTTGCTCCTACAAAAGTGTATCCGAAGTTTCAAGAAATATTGTCAAACGAATCTGGGAAAACATCAGTCGCAATTGAAGTGTATGGCGGTTCTGCAAAATTTGTAGATCATATTGATTTTTATATGCCTTTAGGAATCAATCGTAATCTATTTTTACCTTTAGAAAATCTTTTCGAATCAAAAAAATAGATAATTCCAATTCCTTAAGTCAGTAAGTTAGTTGTGACTTAAGGTTTTAATTTCGAATAGGAGAGTCTATTTTATTTATTCTCCTTGTCCCAAGGAATAACCAGGAACTCCATCAAACTCATATAGATTTTCTGTTTTGATAAAATCATATCCCTTCGATTCGAGTATAGTTAGAACAGCTGTAATATCTTTATGTTGGATTTTCCCGCCGTTAGGTGAGATGAATCTGCATCGAAAATGATCAGTTAAAAAGGTTTCTTTTTGTCCCTTTGGATATACTTTTACTCCTCGGTTTGTGATCATTTTCAAATGTAAAAAGTTTTCTGTGATGACCTCAATGTTTTTTCCTAAGGTATTTGGATCTCGATCACTCGGTATATCTAAGAAAATATCAACGCCAACTAATTCTTTTTTTTCTTTTAAAGTTGGTAGACTGAGTATGAATGATTTTGGTTTGACAAGTTCACTTGCCGAGAGTACCTCTGGATTTTTTCCAAGCCTATCAATGATTGCGTCAACATACTCTTTTGTTCCAACAAGTGTAGTATTCTTTTGATTTTGAAATATATCAGCAGTTCGAAAACCATCTTCTATTGTTTTTAATACTGCATTTCTTATGAGTTTTGCTTTTTCCGTTTTTCCTAGATGTGTTAACATCATCACTGTTGCTTTAATCACTGCGGTTGGATTGGCAATGTTCTTTCCCGCTATATCAGGAGCACTACCGTGGACAGCTTCGAACATCGACACAAAGTCACCAATGTTTGCAGATCCGCACATTCCAACAGAACCAGTAACCTCAGCCGCAATATCCGAAAGAATATCACCGTATAAGTTTGGAGCAAGAATCACATCAAATTTTTGAGGTCGATTGGCGAGTAATGCTGCGCCTATATCAATGATCATACTTTCTGCTTCAATTTCAGGGTATTCTTTTGCGACAGTTTGGAAGATATTGGCAAACAAACCATCTGTAATTTTCATGATGTTGTCTTTTACCATACAAGTGATTTTTTTTCTTCCATTAGATCTTGCGAATTCAAATGCATAACGCACAATTTTTTCTGTACCTGGGACAGTGATCAATTTTAAACATTGTGTGACTTCACGTGTTTGGCGGTGTTCAATTCCTGCATAAGTATCTTCTTCATTTTCTCGAATGATGACTATATCGGTATTTGGATGATTCGTTCTTATAAAGGGATTATAAGTTTTTGCAGGTCTAACATTCGCATACAAACCTAATGTTTTACGAATGGTAACATTTAAACTTTTGTAACCTTTCCCTCTAGGAGTTGTGATCGGACCTTTTAAGATGGTTGGGTATTTTCGAATGGTATCCCAAGCATTTTCAGCAATTCCAGAGAGGATACCGGATAAATAAACTGAAGAGCCTGCTTCGACTTTTTCAAATTGTAATCCAGACTTAGCTTCATTCAAAATGCGAATCGTTTGTTGGATGATCTCAGGTCCAATTCCATCTCCTTCAATCAGAGTGACGACAGCTTCTTTATTCTCTTCTATTCCATTACTATTTGATTCTTTCATGGTTGTGGGCATATTCTACTCCTGGAATGCAATACAATACGTGAAATAATGTTCGTATATTAGACCATCTTAGAATCGAAATTTGAAAAAAATATTCTATTTGAAATGAACTTTTGAATCTGAAGGTTACATAATCCATTTTGAATGTGACTTTGTGTAGAACGAAGTATGAGTGAGTGGTTATTTTCTATGAGAAGATTCTCGCTTGATGTCCTTTGGCATAGAAATAAAATAACCCTGTTGTCTAATCGATTTTTGAAAGCCATTGGAAATGGTTTTATCTCAATGGAAAATTGATTCTGAGATTAACTTAGGTGGTCTTTATGCCAAAGATTGTAGATCATAATTTGTATCGAATGGAGTTACTTTCCAAATCCCTACCAATCTTTGTTTCCAAAGGGGTAGCCTCTGTTTCGATGCGGGAACTTTCAAAAGAATTAGGTGTTTCCACTGGAACCTTATATCATTATTTCCCAACAAAAGAATCATTGTTTTCCTCTATGGTAAAACACCTTGTCACTTCTGATGCAGAAGCGATTCAAAAACTTTCAGAAGAAACAACAAATGTCATTGATATAATGAATTTCGTATCTGGTAAAGAAGGTCATTTTTTAAATCTTATGTTACTTGCTGTAGATGTGAAACGCCAACTCTCTGATTCAAAGGAATTACTCGAATTAGTGGAAGAATCTTTTTCTTCGTATGAGAATGCATTGAATCGATTTTTTCCCAAAGAAACAGATGGAAAAGGTGGGAAAGCATTCTTAGCATTTTTTGTAGGTGTACTATTTTTGAAATCAAAAGGAGATGAAGAAACATCTTGGCTCGATTTATTCGAAGGTTTGAAATACCTTGGCGATTTGTTCTCAAGGAATGGGAACAATGCCGAATCTACCAAAAGTTAAGTTATATTTAATTACTTATTAAAATGAATGAACTTTCCGCAAAAAGAGTTTGAATCCAATTTGCGATCTGCTTTTTAAGAAGATGAATTGTTTTTTCTTTCCATTAATGCCGTATTAGGTGCGTTTGTTGGAGTTTTACAATTGATTTTATTATCTTTTTCTTAACTATAGAAAAGTTGTAACTCCGATACAAATATAATGCTCATTGCCATCGTAACTTTGGTTAGGATTTTCAGAAGAAGTAACTAGTTTAACTATTTCTGTAAAATTCCAAGTTTGGTCTTCTTGTATACCCAAGTCCCAGGTTTACATCAGGTCTCCAGTGGCATTCAAAACCAATTCAGAAAACCAAAAAAATAATTAATCATTGTTAGATGCAATTAAGCTTGTAATTCCGCTTTTTTCATTGGCAATTTTCACAAGTTCCAATTCTTCAGGGCTTGCAAATTTTTTATCCCATTCCAAAACTTTGGGAATCATTAGGTAATGCCAAAGAGGAGGGATAAGAGCAATCACAATTGTTGTCAAATACCCACTGATCATCATTGGGGCATTAGGATAAGGTCTTAGGTTTTGGTAAGGTACTTCACCCTCAGCGTGGTGGTGTGAATGTCGAGTTAAGTTAAACATCGTCCAAGAACTGATTCGTTTGTTGGTGTTCCAGGAATGTCTTGGTTGGACTGGTTCATCTGGCAAACGAACCATTCCATAATGTTCCATATAATTTACAATCTCGAGCAGGGTTTTTCCAAACAAACCAGCTGCGATAAAAAAGAACATCCCCGTCATTCCACCTATGAGATAAGCCAATATGACTAAACTAACACTCATCAAATGACCACGTAAAAAAGCATTTTGGTAAGAGAAATTGGATACATTTTTTCTTTTTAAACGTTTGGTTTCAATTTTCCAAGCACTGATATTGCCTTTGATGGTAGATGCAAGTATATGAAAATACACATTTCTACCACGAGGTGCTGTGGCCGGGTCTTCCGTAGTTGAAACATAACGATGGTGACCATACACGTGTTCAATGGAGAATATAGTATCAAAACTAAAGGCAAGTAACCATCTTCCGATGAACATGGAAATTGGATCCCAAGTGCGATGTGTCAATTCATGCGCAGTAATTGTTCCCACAAGTCCAATCATAAGACCAGTTAAGGCCACTGCGTATCCATGAACTAAGATAGATGTGTTTTCTTTGGCGAAATTAAAATCATAACCAAAGATTTGGGTGAGCCTAGATCCAAAGCCAAACGTATCAATGGCACTCACCGTCCAAACAGAACAAAAAAAGATAATCATTAGTATTGGTAATGCCATCCAAAGTTGTAATGTCAAAATTTCTGGTTTTGTATAACTCGGAGTACTTTTGTCATCCCCTGAAATTTCATCTCCTACGATATAAAAGAAGAGAAGGGAAAAAAATCCAATTGTTGTATAAATACCTCCCATCAGTAAACTCACAACAGATGTGAGACCAACAACATGGAATAAAAAGAATTTTAGATAGTCAAAAACCCCTGCTTTGTTTCTGGAATTATTATCATTTATGTGCAAACTGAGATTATGATCGATAGTTGTGAATCGGTCAGCAAAAATAGATTGTTTTTGAATTCCAAATTGGAGTAATTCTTTTGTAGCGATGTCCACCATCGGAGGAGGTCCACATAAATAAGCTTCAGTCGATTTTGTTAGGTGGTCTTTGATGAATGATGTGACAAGTCCTCTTTTTCCTTTCCAAGAACTATTTTTAGGTTCTTCTGAAAGTATTGGTATAAATGTAAATTTACCATTCCAAATTTTATGCATTTTTTGGATTTCATTTGTTTTGTATAAATCTTCCTTTTTTCGTGCACCGAAAAGTAAAGTGAGCGGCCGTTTGGTGTGATTTAGGATTCCTTGTTCTAGAATGGCAAGGATGGGAGCAAGTCCACTTCCTCCAGCGACCATAAGGATTGGATTTTTATTTTCTCTGAGAAAAAAATTTCCAAATACACCTTTGATTTTGGCTTTTTTACCAACCAAGTTTTGGTGATAAATATAATTTGATAATTTTCCATTGGGTACTTTACGTACGATGAAAGATACAATTCCTTTTTTATTTGGTGCGTTTGCAATGGAATAATTCCTTTCGGCATCCATCCCTTCAATGGATAGAGATACATATTGGCCAGCTAGGAAATGGAGTGATGAATCCAATTGGATAATAATTTCACAGATTTCTTCTGTGAGAACCTTTTGATGTAATACTGTACCGGATATCGTTTTTTTATTTTGAACTTCGATGCTAACATCTGTTTGTGGGATGCTTTGGCAGGCAAGGATGTATCCATTGTCCAATTCTTCATCTGATAATAAATACCCTGTTTCTGTGAGTTCCTTTACCCTTCCATCCACAAGTTTGCATTTGCAAGTGGCACAACCTCCCACTCGGCAACTATGGGGAAAATCGATCCCTTGCCGTAAAGCTGCACTCAGGATGTTTTCCTTGGGTCGGATGGAAATGGTCACACCGTTGATTTTCACCAGGTTGGTTTTTATACCCGTGTCATTCGTATCTGACTTTTTTGTTTTTCCGCTGCCGATTTGATCTGTAAGGAACATATCCCACTCCTTCATTTCCGTTGCGATCGGTTCTATGATTGGTTTGGACTGAGGCCCGACCAATTATATATAACGCACGTTCGATATAAATAGAGTAAGTCAAAAATAAGTCAAACAATAAATTTG
The DNA here is from genome assembly GCF_040833965.1 of Leptospira sp. WS39.C2. Taxonomy (NCBI): domain Bacteria; kingdom Pseudomonadati; phylum Spirochaetota; class Leptospiria; order Leptospirales; family Leptospiraceae; genus Leptospira; species Leptospira iowaensis. The sequence continues at coordinate 3,002,425 of NZ_CP162142.1, read as the reverse complement.
TGTTTAATCAGAGTGAATTTAGATCGTTTTTCCTCGATAGGTTGGGGTTGTCAGATGATAACCATTAGGATTCCGCTTATTTTCTGAATCTGGATGCCAAAACTAGACCCAGAAAAGAGGATTTGGATCTAGATTGGATAAATCAGAAAGGATTTATGGTTGTTTTAGTGGGATCACAATTGGTTTTCCATAGTCCCAATGGCCAAGAGAAGGTCCCTTGGGACCATTGATGAGAGGTACAAGGATTAGTTCTGGATCAGGATGGTCACCAATATCAATTTGGAATTCGAATACATGGGCTACCTTTCCCCATACATACCGTTTGTTTCCTTTGGTCCTTTCGTATTCCCAACCGTACACATCGTTCGGATGCATTTTAAATCCAAACCCGACTCGTTCTTTTTGTTTGGAATTGTCTGCCATAAAAAAATAAAGATCTTTTTCTTTTGGATAAATTTCGTTGAAGGGTCTGTCGGAGCGCACCATTCCATAAAGTAAATTGCCTATCTGTTTGTATCGAAACTCGGTTATCGGAATTTTTTGGTTGGGAAGTTTTGGTTGAGTAAGACTGATTGCATCTATAAATTCCCAATCGTCGGCCATACCGTCGAGGATGATACCCGTGTTTTGGATTTTATTTTGAAAGATTTCTTTTCGGTTTGGTTCATTTGGATTCGTTCCTAAAATTGTTTCTGCAAAATCACCTAATCCATCCTTGTCACTATCCCATTCAGTAGTACTAGTATGATTTACAATTTCTTCATAGTCAACAATAGAATCCCCATCTTGGTCTTGCAGTAGGGTCTTTGTTTTCTTTTGGTAACCTTTGCGTTGTACCCATCCTGACAAGAATTGGTCCCAATCCATCTCTTTTTGTTTTCGTAAGAGTGAGATGACCCCTTTTGTTTTTTCGTCATACATCGTCTTTGATGGAGCAATGAAATAATCATGCCACGATTCCTGTTTTGGATCCATAAGAGAGATCAAAAATTTTCGATATTTTTCACTACCTAACTCCAAATAAATTAGATATTGGATCTTAAATGATTTTTCATAGTAGATGGAAAAATCATTGGCAGGAATATTTTCTAAGTTGGTGATGTCACCTAATGGAAGATCTATAGTTGAAAGCGGTTGTCTAAACCCCCACCAATACTTCACTTTATTGATTTCCAAATTTCCAATCGAAAGGTATCCACTTTTTTCCATAGCAACTGGTAAAAAACTACTCACACCTTCAGAAACCCATCTTGGATCTTGCCCAAACCACCAATGTCCTATTTCATGATACAAAAGTGGGGCAGGGATGGGAAGTTCAGGATCAGGGTAAGCAAACGGAACATAGGCAATAGAACCTTCATTTCTTGCTATGCTTCCATCTGTTATATCTTTGATGGTCAGAATCTTTGCTCTCGGAGCCGCTTCTAAATACTCAGATAATTTGGGAATGTAGGAGCTTGCGGTTTCGAGAATCAATTTGGCAAATTGACTTTTTTTCCCTTCTGGTTTGTACAATACTCGTATGATTTTTGACTCACCTAACACCTGTATCGTTGTTTCTTGTGATGCGAGTAATCCATCTTTTTCCTCATTTCGTGCGGAAACATTCATATTCGTTTTTGGTATTGTTTCCGTTATAGAAATGATACATAAAATGAAAAGGAACCAGGAGAGGATTTTTGTCTTCATGAGAATCAAAATGATAAGTTAATATTAAATTTAGAAAAGCAGTTTCTATTCTCCCAATTGCAGTATCCTCTATGATTTTGTGAAAATTGTCAAAAAAATGATTTCAAAAGGCTGAATAAACTTGAAGTCGAGACTTATGATTGCCGTAAAACCTTCAAATTTGTACTACATTGTTTCCTGAATTTGTAAATTTTCTAACGAATTGTGTTTTTCGTAACTTTGGGTCCTCTTTTCAAACCGACAAAAAACATTTGTTAAATGAAAATTTTAATTAAATAGTTTGCTATTTATTCGTTTGGAATACATATTGGTAAAAGATTCAAAATATTATCGTTTTTTTAACTACTAAGTATTCCTCACTTTCTTGCACTCTGATCGCTTTTCTGAAGTTTTCCCCTGCATTTTCGTTGTTGTTTTTACCTGATTTCCTTTCTGGAAAGTTGTTTCTAATCCACTAAAATTTCCGAGTCAAATAAAACTTTAAAGGACATCACATGTCAACAAATATCTATGTAGGTAACCTCTCTTACGAAATGACCGAAGCAAAACTTAACGAACTTTTTTCAGTTCATGGTTCCGTTTCTTCTGCAAAAATCATCACTGACCAGTACACTGGCGGATCAAAAGGTTTCGGTTTTATCGAAATGAAAGACCGCAATGAAGCTGACAAAGCTATCAGCGATTTAAACGGAAAAAATATTTTAAACCGTGAAATGAAAGTGAACATTGCAAAACCAAAAACTAATAACTGGAACTAAAAATCCATTTATATGCTACTTGGGTATTGTTTAATACCTAAGTAGCTGTTAAAACTTTTTTTAGACACAAGATACTTATCACTTACTTCCACAGATAATTAATTTTTCAAATCTAGCTGATTTCCAAATTAATTCCCTCTCATCGTTCCCATCTTATCATCACCAAAAGACAATCCTGGATTCGATCCATTTCCATCAGAATCGCAGTATGTTTTTGATGCAATTCCATTGATCGAAAATCTATAAACGAAACGATATGTTCCTGGAATCGAGGGAGCAGTAACTGTTGCCATATATTCATCATTATTTCCATAGGAAGTATTGTATGTTGTCGGAGTAAATATCCAATCATTTGGATGTGTGATAGGATTGGTATTTGCTGGCCCGTAACCGAGACTTGCAAATACTCTAGCATCACTTCCAGTATCAGGAGTGACAGAGTCATGGTATATTTGACCAAAAATTAATTGAGTAGTGGCATTCGCATTAACACTAAAGTTGATAGGGAATTGTAATACACAATAATTAACCAATGGTAAACTTACTGGTGCTCGTGAGACTTCCAAACTAAGTGTACTTTCACCACCTGCATGTATTGCTGATAATTTAAAATAATATGTCGAACCATTAGTTAATCCTGAAATAACAATTGGAGAACCATTTCCTGAAATCGAACTATTGGTATTTATGGAAACATTGCCAGATTGATCACAACTTCTGGCTTTAATCGTATAACTTCCGTTTGGTAATGATGCGCTTGTTATATATTCTATTCCTGTTGTAATATTTCAAGAACTGCCTCCTAGACCGAGTAATAATGATTCTAAACTTCCTTTTTTTTTCCTGATTGGGGAACAAAATACATTTTGAAAATATGAAACCAAGAGTTTTCCCTTATCCGAAGGAATTGGTTTGGAAGTTGAATCTAATTTTGAAACATGTTGGTTTAAGGGCAAGAATGTCCTACGATTTTATTGTATTTGCTAGAGAGATAACATTGTACCATTTCTCTATCACTGGCACTCAATACTTGGTCGTAATAAATAAAGTCTCCGATGAAACCGTCAAAATAATCGCCATCCATTGGGTAAAGACCACTGTTCCAAAAAAACCTACCCATACTTAAATCACCAAGGGCACAGTTATATGAAGTTCCTGTTGTAGGAACTGATGTTACTAAGTTTCCATACTTATAAATATTTCCGTTTGTACCATCATAATGGAGACTTAACATTGTTGTATCTCCATTCATTGTATTGTAATCTAGAGAAGTGATTAGTTTATAACTCCCCAATTGTAGATCAAATAAACTTAAGACATTAGTAAATCCACCAGGTAAATATAAAAGTTTAGCACCGTTTTGGAAAATACCATCACTACCGTTCATATCCAAGTCTTTATACATTGCAAAAATTGTATTGGATACCGATAACAATTGAGGGGAACAAGATGTTGATAGATAGGTTGCACTAGGACCAACAAAACGAATCCCAGGAGATCCATCGATTCCTGTTAGATTAAAATTCGGTTGGGATGCCGCAGTCGCTTGGCTTACATGAAAATTATTACCACTACGATCATTCCAAACGGAAACACAATTTGTTCCGGCACTACAACCACCTGCACTAAAGATAGAACTTTCCGGGACTAAAAAAAACTTTAAACTACTGCTAGCAAGTGTTTGGTTCCAGGAACTTACTTGAGTTGGATAAGGGCCAGAAATTGCACGAATTTCAGCCACCGACAAAATCCTATCATAAATTCGAACATCGTCTAAATCACCAATAAAATATCCTGTTGCGGTAATCAATCTACCGATATCTAAATTCCCACTAACACCTGTTGTCCAAACTTTTAATTCAGAGTGTCTTAATGTTCCATTTTCATAAACATGCGCAGTTTGAGTGAGTCCATCGTAGATTCCACATAAATGGATCCATTGGTTCAAAAAACCTTCATGAGCCACTTTTGCATCGTTATTCCAACCAAAAATCCCTACTTCTGGTTGTGCAATGACAAGTCCATTCCCCGTTGAATTAATTGGTGTTCCAAAACTTATGATATATTGACCGATCGCACTAGATGTTTTGAACCAAGCACATAAAGTACGGCTGCTACCACCTATAGGTAATCCATTTGGATTCGCTTTTTGAAAAAAGTTAGTCCCATTAAAATAATATGCTGAGTTTGGAAAACCATTTCGATCAGTCGTACTCGCGGCACCATTATTTGTTAGATCATTGAAATAGTTTCCATAATCCTTTCCGTTTCCATTGAAAGGATAATAAGATATTAAACCAGTAGGTACTTGAATTGCTAATTTTTGAATAGAATCATCATCCAATGCACCATTAAAAAATTGAACATTCGAAATTTTACCTTTGAAGTGATTTGTATTCCCTGAATCACCAATCTTGAATGTACTTCCGATTGTTGGTTGAATTGGGTTTGTTGAAAATGTGATACCATCAGATTTTCCATTGATATATATTTGCCAATTATTTGATAATCGCCGAACACAAACATGTGTCCATCGATTGAGTGGTAGTTTTAATGTAGTAGGTGGGCTTGAAGTAACTCCTCCTAAATCAACTCGTAAACTTCCAGTAGGATCAACAAGAAGTCCATATCCATTCGATCCACCAGAACCATTGTACATTATAAATTGATCAACATCGTTAACAGATGCGTGTACCCATGCAGAAAATGTTATGTTATCAGTGTTTTGAGTCAAAAGGCCAGAGGATACAATGTAATCTGGCGATCCATTAAACCGATACGCACCACTATTCAGACCATTTTCATCTGATGTCAAAATAGGTGAACCCATTGTGATTCCATGATTGGTTCCAATTGAATCATCTGCATTTCCATCAAAGGAATAACGTAATAATTCTGCAGGTTCTAAGAATCGGATCGAATGATTCCATCCATCAGTTATGTAAATGGTTTGCCCATCTGTTGCAATATACCCTGGGAAATTAAATAGACCATTCCCACTTGTATTATCTGCATAACCAGGGATACTCCCAACTAAGGTAGTTACCTGATTTGTACTTAAGTTTAAATGCCGTATTCGGTGGCCAAGCCATTCCGTGATGAACAAGTTTGTGCCATCTGTTGTTAGGCCATGGGGGTCATTAAATTGTGCTCCCGTACCAATTCCATCAGTTGATGCCTGTACGCCATCACCAGCGATCGTATCTACTGCATTAGGTGCTGTCAAAGATATTCTACGAATTTTATAACCGCCACCAACACCGACATCTGATACATATAAATAATTACCAATTCCAACAACTGCTATGGGTGATACAAAACGGGCACTTGTTCCCACAGGGTTATTGGCAAATCCACAAATACCAGCCGCTCCAACTAATGTTGAAACTGCCGTGGTACTTGGATTTAGAGTCCTAATTGTACAATTGTTTCGATCAACAATGTAAAACATTCCATTATGAAAGGTAATCCAAGATGGATTAGAAAAAGAAGCGAGAATCCCAGATGTATTGTCCGCAGAACCAACACTTCCAGAACCTGCCATTGTAGATACAGCAGCTGTTGCTAAGTTGACAACTCGAATACGATTACCATTGGCTTCTAACACAAATAAGTTGTTTCCATTTGTTGTTAGGCCAAGTAATCCATTAAACTGTGCAGCAGTTCCCACACCATCTAAACAATTGGTAGTAACTGTTCCAGGGCATGTGATTCCTCCTCCACTATTACCTCCAGCGAATACTGTGGTTAATCCAGTTATTTTATCAATTTTTCGAATTACCGCATTTGATGAATCAGCAACATAAATAAAATTTGGATCTGCAACCAACATACTAGGCGAATTAAAACGTGCTAATTCTTTTGAGACACTTGCGACTGCAGGCCCTGCAATTGGCCCCGTACCTCCATTATTAGTTGGGTAGGATCCGGCAAATGTCCGTACGTATGTTTTTCGATTAATTAAACTTGTGCCTAAATTTGTACTGGTAGTTGTAAATAAATTTCCTCCTACAATATAACCTGGTATACAAGTAATGAGAACAGTTACATTTGTTGTGCCAATTGTTCCGAAAGACAATGTTGGATCATCAAAGGAACAAAGTGTACCTATTGGGTATGAAGTGATGGAAATCGCATAATTGGAACTAGTTGGTTGGATAGTTGAAAACTTAGTGAGTCCGTTTGAAGAGATATTTAAAGTTTCAATTGCATTATTCTGAACCGATATCAGTCCACTAAGCCCTGACACATTCACTCCCACCTCATGAAAACCAGGTCCTAATCCACAAACAACATTTACATTTGTTATGGAAGAATTTTGAGCGATTCCTTGAGCATTTGAAATGGTGCAAGTCAAACCAACACCATTCGTGGTCATATTTACAGTATAACTTTGACCAGTTGCAAGTTTCGTTGGAAATACAAAGTTCCCATCCAAAGAAATTGTAATAGAATCATTCGCATTCGTCAAGGTAACTGAGGTACCAGGTAAAAGTCCTGATACAACACCACCCAAACTTTGGCCAGTGAATTGAGTTCCAGAAAAAATTCGTAAAAAAGTTAAAAATTCGAGAGGGCTTCTTGAAATATTAGGGAAGGAACAAGATGATATAAAAATGAAAACTAGAGACAAAGTGATCCGTTTCATTTCTATTACCTGATATTGGATGAAATTAGGACCCCTTCTTAAATAATCAAGATATTATCGATGTTAAAGTATTTTTGGAAATTCCAAAAAGAACCGACTGCCATTATCAGTTTTTGATTCCACTCTAATGAAACCATTATGTAATCTCATCAATTCAAAACATAATTTAAGACCGATCCCGAATCCTTTTTCTCCCAAAGTACCTGGTGATGTCATTTGTTCAGTGAATAAAAACTTTTTTTGTTCATTTGTCATTCCAGTTCCTTCATCTTTTATTGAGATAATTGAAGTATGGCTAGTTTCAAAAAAACTGAATTCGATTTTTCCGTTAGGATGGCTAAACTTAATCGCATTTGCGATTAAGTTGCGAATGATTTCAATAAAGATTGAAAGATCTGCATTTACCGTAGCATTATCTGGGATAAAAAATTGAACTTGTAGTGATTTTTTTTGAAGTTCAAAAACAAATGTATCGTTTACCTGTTGGACTTGTTTGAGAACAGGTATGCTGGTCAATTGCAAGCTGATTTTGCCTTTGTCCAATTGAAAACGATTCAAATTTAACAAGTGTTCAACTGTAGACATAGCATTTTCTAAAATGACAAAAACCTGTTTCAAAATATGCGATTTTTCTTCAACCGTTGTATCTTCTTCATTTGTAAGAGTTAGTGCCGAATACACTGTGCTAAGTGGTGATCTTAAATCATGGGCAACTAAGGAAATAAACTTATCCTTCCAATGATTGGCTTCTTCGGCGATTTGTTTTGCCTCTTTGAATTCGTTTGTTCTTACTATTACAGTTTGTTCTAAAGATTCATTTAATTGTGTAAGTTCATTTTTTAGAGTTTCGTTTTTGATAAATGTTTTCGCAAAAAATGATGCCAATAGTAATGATTGGAAAAGAACTGTAGACAAGTAAGAATATTTTAATATAAGTGAAAATTTAAAGATTCCGTACAAATACAATGTATCGTTGATTGCTCCAAAAAGTAGGAACATTTGAATGAAAAATAAACTTAGTGTTAATTCCTCTTTTTTAAAGACAAGTCGAAATAAACAAATTGTTGAATATAGTAATCCAATGATTGTAAGAAATATCCCCAAAAATGTAGTTTGAGATCCAATTTCCGTAGGAAAAAAAAGAACTATAGTATATAAAGAAATACAGAGAAAAGAATAAATATGTATTATTTTTTTAGAGAAATAATTTGAGTATAACTGAGACAAAAAATATAAATAAAAAGGCATTGCCAAATAGAAGATAAGCGATAAAGAAAAAGCAATCCTATAAGGAACATTAGGGATCAGATGATAAAGGATATCGCCATTTAATGAGATGGAATGAAGAGCAGTTGTTATGCTAAATAATCCAAAGTACAAAATTAATTTTTTTGTTCTTCTGAAATAAAATAATACAAAATGATAGAATGCCATAAAAAATAAGGCACCAGACAATAAAGAATCTAATGTCAAATCTCTGATGAACTGATTCTGGATATCACGGAATTTTCCTAATTTAGGCTCATACCAAAATGCTCCATCATCATGATGGAAATTGGAGATATGTATGAGAAGATTAACAACTTGGTTTGGATTTGGTAAAACAACAATTCCCGAATTTCTTGTTGGTTCCATTGACTCTTTGTTTTTCCCAACTTTTCCTAATTGAAGAGACGGATTACCATCTACATACACTTGCATGGCGGCTCCACCCGTTTGATAGAACCGAATCGCATACGTTTCATTAGTTGCATTTTTTGGAAAAATCAATTTCAATTGGTAAGACGCAAATCCTGTACCAGACTCAATTTCTTTCCACCGTTTTCCAATTTTTATAAATTGATTTTGTCCAATATGTGATGGGAACGAAGAATGTGATTGAGTGGTTTGTCCACTTAGATGTGTTGGCAGTGTAAAAATTTGCCAATCAAACTTCCAATCTCCAGCTAACTGTAAAATGTTAAATTCGTCGAATGAAACGTTTGTTAGATCTATGGATCCATTTTCTGCAGTTGGTAAATTTTGAGAATTATTGTGAGAATCACAGTTGAAAAATGAAAACAAACATAAAATCAAAACACAAATTTTCAAATACATTTTAGATTAAGGAAAATTTCCTGAGACCATAATTTGTTTCAGTACTATAGATTCAAAGGAATATTTATGGGTTCTAAAAGTTATGATAAACTTTTTGAATAATCTCCTAATTTTTCAGTAGTAACACGGAAGGACAAACCAACTTCATTGTATCCTTAAAGTTTAGGAAGATCAATTCTATGGTATCCACCAAATGGTTGGTTCCCTCGGTCTGTAATATTCCCACCAATGAACAAATAATTTCCATATTGTTTTTGGCTATTTGTGACACCAGTTTGTGAAAAATTCCATGCTAGAATTTGGTCTTTATTTAAATCAATGAACGCAGTGCCATTTGTTCCAGTTGAGTTGACGGACGTGAAACTTCCATGGATTACCATTAAACCGCCACTACTAACAAACATATTATAAAACGTTCCTCCATTCAATTGGAATCGATTGGATTCAAATGCTCCGGTATCTTGTTGAAAACTTGCTAAGTATTGATTGGGAAATCCACCAATTGTCGTAAAAAATCCTCCAATATAAATTTTCCCATTATAAGAAGCAATTCCAGAAACATCTCCATCGGGTGAAGTAGTTGGGATATTTACAAACAACCCATCTACCTTATTCACTGCTTGGATATAAGTTCTTGGGCCTCCACCTGCTGTTGTAAAAAGGCCACCTAACAAAATGTTATTGTTTAAATTAAATAAGGCGCTCACTTGGCTATTGGCATTTGGATTCCAGTTTGTCAAACTAAAGTCGTTTAGTGAAAACGCTGCAACGTTATTTCTTGTTGATCCATTGACAGTCGTAAAAGTACCTCCAAAATAAATATTATTATCATCGGAGATCAAATTTGTAACAATCCCTGGTGTTACGATTGGATTAAAAGAAGATAATTCAAATGATGGCAACTGATATACGGCTAATTTTGTTCTACTTTGCCCACTAATGGTTGTAAAATTACCACCTAAAAATAGTTGATTGTTTTTGATATGAAGGACACTCACTTCGTTATTGATAGAAGGAGACCAATTGGTTGGATATCCCGTATCTAAATAAACCGATGCAATATTCGAACGGCTCACATAATTAACCGTTCCGATTCCACCTGGAATCAACATCCGACTTCCATCTATTGAAAAACCAGCAGCCGCTGAAGGGTATTGGAATGGATTTAAAAAATTAGGATTCCATCCAGTTAGAGCTGAGGTAATGGAATCGATACTTGCACCATAATTACGAGTTTCACCTGAGATAAGAGTAAAGTTACCAAACAAATATACGATTCCATTCTTTTCAATCACTTGGTGGACATTTCCATTCACTCCATAATTGAATCCTAAATCGTTTCCTACATTTGTGTCTATAACAGCAAAGTTATTTCTAGCAGTTCCTCCATTCACAGAGGTAAACGATCCACCCAAATATATTTTGTTATTTGACACTGCTATTGCATCAACAATTCCACTTGGATTGGGATTCCATGGCAGTAAGTTCCCATTAAAATCTAAAGCAAAGGCATAATTTCTTGGTGTAGTGAAAGCACCTCCCACTATCAAAGCAGGTGTACCAGCGATTGTAGCGGTAGCCAAAGCTCTGACTGTACTATTTTGTGCTGTAGCTGGAACCCAGCTATCAAGTGTTGAACTATCTAAATCAATCCTTGCAATACGGTCACGGCCAAATCCATTGATACTTGCAAATTGACCTGCAATATATAGTTTATTCTCATATAACAAAAGTTTTTCAACAGCGGAACTTGCATCGATGACAAAAGGATCTAATGATCCATTAAATCGATTGATCACAACAAAATTGTTTCTTGCGCTACCTTGCCAAGTAGTCATAACTCCACCAATATAAAGTTTGTCTCCGTACATAACCATTGAGTATATATTAGCTGATGAATTTGGATTTGGTTTGAAATTTTCATCAATTTTACAATTTGGTAACATGTGCACTATGTTTTGCATTGATGTCCCTCGAACATAAGTGAAGTTACCAGCTATGTAATAGCCACCACTTCCATCGGAAACAACTGCTCTAGATAAATCATTAGCTTTTAGATAAGGGCATTCAAAATTAGAGATGATTTTCCCAGTATTTGTATCTAAATAATAAGTGGAGCCCACATTGGGACCTAGTGCAGTGAAAGAACCACCTAATATCAGTTCATTGCCATATATTTCCATGGAGTTGACTGTTGCACTGCCGCCGAAAACTCCCCAATAATCAATATCAGGTGGTAAAAAAGATGGTAAACAGGATGGCGAAACATCGGAAGTAACCAACCGAACAATCGATCCTAGAAAAAAAGATTTCGAAAATGGATCACAGGAATTAGAAAGATTTGCCGGTTTACAAAAATACAAAGAAGGTAAAATCAATAATAATGTAGTAATACGCATGTTACAAGTTTAATGGAGAGTCAATTTATTTCTACTTAAATTCAATTTGCATCTTGTATTGGCCCTCTGGTAAGTTGAGGGAATATTCTAAAAATACCTAAAAAAATGGTCTGTATTTTCAATTTTTTGTTAAAATGGTTTCCAAACAATCATCAGAACCAAAACTTTCCCCTATGATGGCCCAAATCCAAAAAGCATATCTTAAACATATCATATTCATTTTTTTATTTAGTTTTATTTCTATGTCCTGTGCTTGGAAAGGGATTCCCTTAGAAAAAAGGAAACTAAGTCCAATCGTTTCACAAAATGGATGTGAATCAAGTTTGGAAATTCGTACTTATCGCGTTTTATTTATCTTACCATTTATTGATCACCAATTGAAACAGGAAATCCCACTAAATCCTTCTGAATATTTTATCATCGAATCAAATTCCTACGCAAAACCTTGGGATATCGTTTTCACAACAATTGGCTTTTTGTTTTCTTTAAATTCCTCCACAGAAACTTTAATTATTTGTCCCAAACAAATTGTATTGGAATCACTTCAAAAACAAAATACAAATTCCAATAAACAAACCAAACTTGCTCATTGGCAATCAATCGGAAGTCCCTTGCCAATTCATTCGATTCAATTTGCGCCTGATGATCATAAATTGGCTGACGATACTAAAGAAAAATTGAAATCATTGTCCAAAGAAATCGTAAAATCTGAAATTAAATACAAAGTTATTTTAGTTGGGAAATCACATACAACTGGTGATATCTCATACCAGACACGACTCGTAAAACGAAGGTTTGATGAGATTCGCCAAATTTTAAACCAAGAATTCATAGAAGAGAATCGAATCCTCACACTAATGACAGAAAGAGAAGTTAAACAACCTAAGTCAGATCCTTCGGATGATTCACAATCATCAATTTTGATTTATCTTGTTGTGGATTGATTTAAAATAGTTAGAGTTTCTCTTTCAGATCCTAATTTTCTCAAAGTATCTATTTATTTATGTTGAGTATTGTCATTCCTGTTGATGTAGATGCAAATACATACTACCATGAGTCAATAAAGCCATTTCTAAATCGTAAAGATGTAGAAATCATTATTGTAAACCAAGAATCAGGGATTTCACGTGCAGAACGTTTGAATGTTGGGTTTCACCGTTCACAAGGCAATGTGGTCTTATTCCATCATCCAAGAAGTAAATTAACTCAGAATGGAATTGAATTTTTGATTTTAGAAAGTCAAAAAGAAAAAAACAAATTGTTTTGGGGTGGTTTTTTACACCAATTTGATACTGATCATATAATTTTGAAATGGATCTCTTGGTATTCGAATGTAGTGCGTGTTAGATGGAAGGGAATCGTTTATCTAGACCATTGTATATTTTTTTCGAGAGAAATTTGGAAAGACGATCTTTCCATTCAATACTTGTTTGAAGACACCGAACTAAGTTTACGTTTTTTAAATATCTCCTTTCCCAAATTACTCCCTTATGTTTCGTATACTTCTGCACATCGTTATCTCAAAAATGGAATAATGCATCAGATATTTCTCAATCTTATTTTAAAAATTGGTTTTAAACTTCGATTGCCGACAGATTTTCTATTCCATTTTTACCAAAAGTAGAATAAAAAAAACGGACGAAATCGTCCGTTTAAACTTATAAATGAAAGTCCCCATTTGCTTCCGGTTGGTATTTGATCGAAGTAATTTGAAATTGGTGAACGCCACTTGGTATTTTCCAATCGATAACATCACCCGTTTTATATCCTAAACATGCAGTTGCAATTGGTGCTAATATAGAAATTTTATTTTCTTCAGAATTGGCATCATTTGGGAATACCAACTGAAATTCCTTAAATTCCAATTCGTCTAAGTTTTTAATTTCGATAATCGAATTCATTGTTACAACATTTGTTTTGATTTGATTCGAATCTACTTTTTGAGCTCTTTCTATTTCTCCGAGTAAATCTTCAATGTTTGCATTTGATTTATTACGTTTTGAATATTCTAAAATCATGTTTTTTAATCGAATGTAATCAAAATTTGTAATCGAAACTCTCTTTTTGGTTTTCATTTTATAACTCCTAGTATTTGAAATGTAAAACTTTCAGTTTAATTTTTGGATAGTTTTTGTCAATCGATAGAATAGGTACAAATTTGGATAACTGAACGTTGGTATCCAATCAAATTTATTGATTGTCATTGATATTCTATTTATGTAAAATCGCAGGATCTTAAATTTTCAGAGTAAAAAGGTGTATATGATTTCAAAAATATATTTTATGATTCTAATCTGTAGTTTTGCCATTGTCACTAGTATAACCGCAGAAGTATGTGAAGAAAATGATCTTGCATGCCAAATGCAAGGGAAAGTGGAAACTGCTGAAAATGAACCAGCATTAAACCCAAATAAAGTTGATGATAAAACCCACAAACGATGTTTGAAAAAACCAGATAATATTAAATGTTTAAAAACTCCTGATTGTTATTGGGATTCAACTGTGAAAGGTGGCAAATGTAAGGGAAATGGCCATCCTTGATTTAAAATAAGTTTCAATGAAAGAGGGATTGAATGTTTTCTCTTCCTCTTTTTGGCCTTTCCATTTGATTTCTAATCCGAGATTCAAATATGTTCGTTGACAAAATTTAAAAGTAAACAATAGTTGCTATAGCAACAAATGGAAAATCAATTTGATTTAGAAAATTCCTATGCATATCTAATTTATAGAACCGTTAGGGTGTTAAGGAAACAGTTTATGCGAATTGCCACAGAACAAGGTTTTGATTTATTTCCTGAACAGTGGTTTGTTTTGGTGAAAATAATCAAACAACCAGGTTGTAGCCAATCTGATTTAAGCCGAGATTTTGATGACAGGCCTTCAATGACTCGAGCCCTTCGGAATATGGAACAAAAGGCATGGATCAAAATTATTCCTGATACGGAAGACCGTAGGAAACATAAAGTTTACCCAACAAAGAAAGGCAATGAAATTTATAAGGTAATTGTTCCAGTGATTCAAAAGGAGAGGACTCGTATGTTTAAATCCTTAACAAAAGAGGATTTTTCTAAATTTAAGAGAATCATTGATCAAATTTATGAACAATCAATAGTTTGATTTTTTTACTATATAGTTGCTATAGCAACTATAATTGAAGATTCAAAACAGAAACGGATTTATTTCTTTATGGAGGAAATATGAATACAAATCAAAACACAAAAGAAAATTTAGAAGAGGAGTTTAAAACATTCATTAACAATATTGATAAGAGAAATGTCGTAGTATTGGAGGAAAGTTTTCATGATCAATACTTGGATCATGTAATCATAAAAGGTATGGAAGATATATTTGTCTCAAATAAAGAAAAATATCTCAAATCGTTGGAGGAAGGTAAAATTGGTGGAGTGGAGCGTGAAGTGAAAATTCATTCAATCGAAATCAAAGAAAACTTTGGAATTGTGAAAGCAGATCTAGATAGTAAGGTTATGAATTTTCAAACTCAGTATACTTTTCTAAATCAACTTGGGAAATGGAAAGTAATCCATGCCTTGGTATCAGCAAAAAAAATATGAGAATCAATAATTATGTGTATGATTATTTGAGGTAATTCATAGTTGAATCAAGTTTTCGAATGTAAATAAAAAGAAAATTTGGTTCGATATTACTTCTCATTTATGAATTTTAAGATTGATTCGTCTCTTTCTTTTAATTCGTCGAATAAAATTCCATAATGATTTGTATTCAATTCTACACCTTTTGCATTTGGAATCCTACTTAACATTTCTGCAAAGGATTCTTTCGGTAATAAATCATCATTTGGAAATAAGTTTTGGTTCATAGCTCTTGCAATGAATGTAGGTACATTTATATTCTCAAAATCGAAACGTTTGTTTTGGATCATTTTTTTCCCAACTTTGATTGGGTGTAATATCAATTGATAAAATACATTTTTTAGTGTGATAGCTCCACCCATTTCCTTTAATTCTTCCTCCATCACATATTTGGGCATGTGGCAAACGTAGCCAATTTCGGTTTTACGTAATTCTTTTGTGAAATATGATTCGATTGTTTTTGTCCATTTGGGAATTAAAGGAGAGTTTTTGACCATTTCTATATATTCATTTTTTGTATTAAATAAGACATCTAAACGATCAAAAGATTGTTTTAATACTTTGAGAATTTGAATCCTTTTTTTAATCGATAATAATCCTCCTCCATCCAAAAGTATCATACGTTTTACTTGTTTTGGAAATAAAAGTACATAACGAAGAGCAATCATACAACCAAATGAATGCCCTAGCAAAATCACTTCCTTTAGATTATAGTGTAAGATTATATTGTTTAGATCTGATACATGATTCTGAAATCCATAACCATTAATTGGTTTATCTGAATCCCCTCTACCTCTCAAATCGTAAGTAATTACTTTATGACCTTTTTGATTCAATAATTTGGCAAAGGATTCCATTGAATGTAAGTTACCTGATAAACCGTGTAAACAGATAATAGGAATTTTTTTACCATGCCATATTTTTAGATGTAGATTTGTACCAGAAGAATTTAAATTTTCTTCTTTATGATTATTTTGTAATTTTGGTTTTTTGGTTCGTGAAATTTTGGTTTTCATCATATAATCTTACATCTTGAAATTGATTGTATTTGTTAGCTTATTGCTTGAGTTTGCTCTATTCAATATTTAATTCAAGCCTATCAATTTATTTGATGATTAATCCAATAATTGTCATCAAATTGTAATACTACTTGTAATATTCGAATTTATGAAAAGAGAACTAGATAAAAACTTGAATAAGTATAGTAGTTTCACAATGGGTTCCAAATTTATTTGATTTGGATGGGTCAAAATTTGATGTTACGCGGAATAAAAAGATTAAATCGTTACGAAAATAGGATTCTAAAGATTGCGAAGTTAGGCGGTAAACTTGTCCGATTAAAACAATTTGGTTTTTCATCAAAAACCGATGAGGGATTCAGGTTCCCAATATATGTAATGGAAATAGGTAAACCAAAAGCGATAAAAAAAAATGTATCAGGATTGATTGCTGGTGTTCATGGATTAGAAACGATCGGAATTCGAGTTTTACTGGACTTTTTAGATGATCTTTTTGCACGTAAAAATTCTACTTTATATGAAGAAATTAAAAATGGTGAACTTGGCATCGTTTGTATTCCCATTCTTAATCCTGGAGGAGTTGCTTTAAAAAGGCGATCCAATCCTAAAGGCGTTGATCTTATGCGTAACTCTGGTGTGGAAGCGGAAAAAGCACCTTTCTTTTTTGGTGGTCATAAATATTCAAATTTTTTTCCGTATTACCGTGGTAAGGTTTTGCAAATGGAATCTAGGATACTCGATCGTTTTTTTTCAGAATATTTTTTGCAAGCTGAAAACCAAATGATTCCAGTTGTGGACATTCATTCAGGATTTGGAACTGTCGATCATGTGTGGTGGCCTTATGCAAGTACACATAACCCATGTGCTGATGAATCCTTGTTTCAAAAAATAGGATCTCATTTTACGAATGGTTTGAATCATTATTTGTATCGATTTGGACCACAAAGTGAAACTTACACCACTCATGGTGATCTTTGGGACCGATTGTATGACAAATTCCAGCTGATTTCAAATGAATCAAAAATACCTAAATCAAGTCGTTTTCTCCCCCTAACATTGGAAATTGGAACATGGTCAGACATTAGTTTAGATCCATGGAAAATATTTCGAAAAAGGGGGATCTTTAATCCAGCTCGTGAATCCAAACAAAAGTCCATCATAAGCCATCGAAGATTTTTATCTGATGTTATACGACTCGCCAAATTAAATCCTTCGGACATTGCCTAAAAACAAATTATGTTCCGTTTTTTTTAAATATTCACTTTACCTTTGGAGATTATCTGGTAATCTTTCCCACCTGAGGAAATATATTTTTCTTAGGTAATTGAAATGTATCAATTGAGTGAAGTACTAAATCTAATTTTTGATAGTATTGGCATATTGATTGTGTCTAGATTATTTGTGCTCGGCCTAATTCCTAAATACTATTTTCTAATCATTGGTTTCCTTTTCATTTGGTTTAGTAATGTTTTTACTGTGTTAGAAGGATTTTATTTTCCAGAATTATTTAATTATTTGGAACACGGATCATATTTTCTTTCTTCTGTATTCTTTCTGATAAGTGTTAAAAAAGAAATTTTGGCCAACATACATTGATATGAATTTAGTCGTATTATTCAATGTATTGTCCCTTGTTTTATATCTCTTAGCTGCCGTTTACATACTCAATGTAACTATTAAAAAAAAATCTTTTCGCGGAGAAGGAACATTTTTAGTTTTATTGGCATTAATCCCATGTTATGTGAGTATTTCAAATATCTTTGAACATGGTTTTAATAATGACTATTTAGATGATTATGAAGGTTTTTTTAAGGATCTTTATGCGATGTTCATCCTAATTTTTTTGTATGTATGCTCAATCAAAAAGGAACAAAAAACTAGGTTAGAACATGAATACCAAATTAAATCTGATTTAAAATTAAAATCAAAATTATTAACGGAAATTCATCACAGAGTAAACAATAATTTACAAATCATTTCTGGACTCATGTCTTTACAAATTGAATCAGAAAATGATGAAAAACTAACATCATCTTTAAATTTGATCCAGAATAGAATTAAAGCAATCGCATCGGTTCATAAATTGATTTATGGATCTCCCAATCTACTTTTTGTGAATTTAAATCAAATATTTAATTCAATTCTAAGCAATTTGAAAATTACGTATTTAAAAGATCATACCAATATTGAATTACGTGAACTCATTGAAGATGGATTGGAATTGGATTTGGACCGAGCAATTCCAATTGGTTTGATTTTGAATGAACTAGTTTCCAATGGATTCCAACATGCATTTAAAAATGACAATGAAGGATTTATCGAAGTTAGTTTAGGGAAACTGGGAGATTACTTTGTTTTGATCGTAAGAGATAATGGAGTTGGGATGCAAAATGATTTGGAAGCGAAAGGTATAGGATTAATGTTAGTTCGAAATTTGGTAAAACAATTGAGAGGAACATTGATCATTGGTAGCCAAAATGGAGTTAGCTTCGAAATAAGATTTCCCATTATAAATGGGAATCCACTTAATATATAATCTACAAATTATAGAGATAGGATTTCTTCTAATTTTGTAACTGCGTATGTAGCCTGGTGTATAAAAGGGAAAGCTCCTGTAGGATCTATATAAATGGTTTCAACATTTGCACTTTTTCCCGCTTCCAAATCAAATATATAATCTCCGATCATAATTGTTTCCTCGGGAGAAGCATTCCATTTTTCCATCAAATATAGAATACCCTCTGGATGAGGTTTGGGTATCGCCTTTTCACGACAAATGATGTTTTGATCTGAAAAAAAATCTGAGATACCAGCTGCTTTTAATGTTTCAATCGAGTTAGAAAAACTATTCCGCGTTAAGATTCCTAATGTTTTTTCATCGGAAGAAAGTTTTTGCAGGAAATTAAAACATCCAATCGACGCATTCGCATTCTTGGCAATTTTTAATTCGATTTGGTTCAGTTCCCAATGTTTTTGATTTTTTTCGTGATCTGGTAACGAAGAAAGGGAAGTCAATATATCGATATTAGACGGTATACCTAACTCTTGTTTAATAGCCAAAAAGTCATGTTGAGCAATGGTTAAAGTACCATCCATATCAAAAATCCAATATTTTTTTCGTTCGATGAGCTTCATTTTTGAAATAATTTAAGATCTTCTTTGGTATTGATATTTTGCATAAATCTCTCCTCGTTTTTCGGTAATTCGAGAAAAATTGAATTTTCTTTTATGTTATTGATTCTTTTTTGTAACGAAAAATCGAACATTTGATTGTGTTTGTTTTCATCACTCCAAGATTCTAAAGTAAACCGATTGTAGATTGCGCATAAAGGTTCAACTCCGTTTTTTGAAACATAAAATACACCTTCACTTTTTGGATTTTTTTGAAATGTTTCAATTAGTCTAAAAATCGATTTGAGTCTGATGTAGGGAGTGTCAACGGCTAGAACAAAGATCGCCTTATAATTTATGTTTTTGTTTTTTAAAAATTGATACGTTGAGAGTAATCCACACAAGGGTCCCTTGAGATTATTATCTTGATCAAATATTATGGAATCTTTGGGAAACCAATTGTCGTATAAGATGCTTTGGTTTTGTTTTAATGATATAAAAATTTTATTTGTGAAAAAATAAATCTTTTTGATCAGAATCATTACAAAGTTTGATTTTTTTCCAATAGGTAAAAATGCTTTGTCTTCACCCATTCGTGAACTTTTTCCACCGACTAGGATAACGAATATTAGGTCATGATTGTTCAGTCTCATGAACACAACCTTTCGACCATTCTGAGCTACCATCAATATAGTATTCTTTTTTCCAAATAGGAACATCATGTTTTACTCGGTCAATGATATATCGATTTGCTTTATAAGCTTCGTCTCTATGCATTGAACCTGTAGTAACAATCACGGCAATATCTCCTACATTCAGATTTCCTAAGCGGTGAACACAATTGACATATTGAAGTTCCCATTTTTCTTTTGTTTCTTCAATGATTGTAGAAATCATTTTGTCTGCTAATTCTGAATATGCTTCATATTCTAAATGGGTTACAGTTTTCCCTTCATTTGTATCTCTCACTATGCCTGTAAACATAACAAATCCTCCCATTTTTGGTATGGAAGGCAAAATTTTCTGAATATCAATATGAAGATTTGTTATGTGTTTCATTTTAGTTATCTCTATCCACCACTAGAGGGCGGTAAAATCGCAATTATAGCATTTTCGGGAATGATTTCATTTTCCTTAGAAATATTTTGATTAATGGATACCCGACTTACATTGATTATTTTTGATGCATTGGGATTTTGATTGCATAAAAAAGATTTTAATTGTGATACAGAAACATTCGGATCAATTTCAACCATTTCTTTCGGAGGAAAAAAATCCTTCAGAGCTGCAAAGTATAAGATTTCAACTTTCATTTAACCTCCAATGTACTTCATAGATAATTCAGAACCTGTGAATTCTCTCTTTTTTGTCAACATAGCTTGTTCTAATGTTTTTTTGATCTGAGAAGAATTATCTGGCAAATCAAAAGAAGTTTCATCGCTTAAACATCCGTAAATCTTACCTTGGCTATCCATTCTTAACCGGTTACAACCATCACAAAATGGTTCTGTATGGTTGGCAATTAAACCAAAAATATAACCTTCTTCGGTAATGTAATAATCGGCTGTGGAATCGGAAGCAGTGGGGTAGGATTGGAATTTGTATTTTGTATCAATTTGATTTCTAATTTCATTTGCTGAATAAAAGAATGTCGGGTGTTCTTTGTGTAATGGTCCCATTTTCATAAATTCTAAAAATCGAATGGGAATGTTACGTTCTCCAGACCATTGTAATAAATCTATGATTTCCATATCATTCATGCCACGTAATATCGTTGAGTTGATCTTAACCAGTAAACCCAATTGTTTTGCTTCCAAAATATGTTCCAAAACTTTCGAAATCGATGTTTTGCGGTCACTGATCCTTTCAAATTCTATTTGAGACAAGCTGTCTAAAGAAAAATTCATTCGCGTGAGTCCAGCTGCTTTCATTTTAGGTATGAGACCAAATTCAAAATTTCCATTTGAGGTTAACGCTATATCTTTGATTCCATGTTGATTTACAATTTGAATCAATTGGATCAATTCTTTATGTAATGTTGGTTCACCACCAGTTAAGTGGACTTCTTTGATATTGATATGAGGTATGAGTTTTTTTAAATTTGTTTTCAGTCGTTCAGGGCTCAAAAACTGGCTTGGATTTTTATGAGTTGTGAGATTCTCTTTTTCTTTAGGAGCACAATATACACATGCAAAATTGCACAATGATAGGATACTAATTCTTAAAACCTCAAATTTTCTAGTATCCAGTGTCATCGTTATAAACGAATTTATACAGTAATTCTACATTGGAAACTAAAAATGGAAATTTTCAAACAGTAGAAACTAAAAATTGAAAGAATTATTTACTATTTTAGATGAGCGTAATATAAAATCAATTTTATGAATCCAGAAAAAAATAATTTTTTCAAAAGGCAAAGTTTGATCCCATCAATCGGAGAACAAGGCCTTAAAAAATGGAATGAATCCTCTGTGTTAATCGTTGGACTTGGTGGTTTAGGTTGCCCTGCGGCACTCCAACTTGTACTCTCTGGAATTGGTAGAATAGGTCTTGTGGATTTTGATATAGTTGAAGTTACAAATTTACACAGACAAACATTGTTTAAATGGAAAGACGTGGGTCGAAAAAAAATCGAAGTAGTCGAGGAAGTATTAAAAGAACACGCACCCTGGTTGGAAATTGAAACTTTCTCCGAAATAATTAACTCAAATACCAATGATAAACTATTTGATTCTTGGGATATAGTTGTCGATTGTACGGATACAATATCCTCTAAGTATGCGTTAAATAATTTTTGCCTAAATCAAGGGATCCCTCTTGTTACCGCCTCTGTATTTCGGACAAGTGCTCAATTCGCCATTTTTTCTGGAAAGGGAAAACCGTGTTACCGATGTTTGTTCCCAAAATTAGATGAGGGAGATACGTTGAGTTGTAACGAAGGTGGTGTATTAGGAGTACAAACTACGCTTACAGGAAGTTACCAGGCATCTTTAGTATTGGAATACCTTCTTGATCCAAATTTAGTAGATTTAAAATCGGTTTACTTTATGGAATGGAGTCCCATTTCTTTGTACCAAACTCACATGGAACCAAATCCAGAATGCCCAAGTTGCGGAAGTCAAAAACAAAACTTGATAACCAAAGTCCCAAAATTGGAAATTACTTTTGATGAATTTTTGAAACTCAAATCAACCACTTCTGTTGTCCTACTTGACGTTAGAGAAAATGAAGAAATTTTGCAATCTCCTATAGCCGATTCAATTTGGTTTCCTTTGTCCGAATTAGAAAAAGGAAAACTTCCTACACTTCAAAATAACCAAACAATCGTTTGTATTTGTGAGTCTGGTGTTCGTTCCCTAAAAGCACTTTCATACTTTCCGGAATTGATCCAAAAGTATTCATTATTAGGTGGAAGAAGGATTTATGCTCTTACACAGAATACTCTTAATCAAAATTAATTATTTTGAAATTTTTGTAATTTTTACTTGGATTCCACTAAAGGCGGCGTTTCCAGAAAATTCATCTAATACTTGATCATCCGTTAAATCATTGATGCTAACACCCGAAAATTGGGATGCAACCTTTTGCTTTGTGCCATTTCTGTTATGTCCAAATCCATGTGGAATGCTTACAACACCTTTCATCAACTCCTTTGTAATTTCGACTGGGATTTTTAATTCTCCAACATTCGATGATACAATAACTTCTTCTTCATTTTGGATACCAAGTTGGTTTGCATCTTCTGGATGGATCATCATTGTACACCTTGGTTTTCCTGTCATTAATTTGGGTAAATTGTGCATCCATGAATTATTATTTCTTAGATGCCTTCTTCCAATTAGTAAATAAGGGAAATTAAATTGATTTTGATCTAAGTGTTGTTCGAACTTGGATTTTAATCTAGGGATGTCGTTATGTAATACGTGAGGGAATAAATTTATTTTTTTATCGATTGTGTAAAGTCTTTCTGGGAAAGATTTTTTTAATGGACCTAAATCAATTACATGAGGTGAATTTTTCAGGAGTTCTAAACTCATTTGTATCTCCATATTATTTTTGGTTCCATAAGGTCCTGACTTTAATGCATGATCAATGATACTTGCTGGAGTCAATTTTGTTTTGATCAATTCTTTCGGTAATTCTTTTCCAGAACGAACAAGTTCGATTCGTTTTGTTAGATCTGAAAAAATTTCCCAATCATGTAACATCCCTTCTTCGGGAGAAAATATTGGTTGGTTATAACGAGCTGTATTTCTTACAGAAAATACATTAAAAATTAAATCATAATGATCATGTTCAACAGCGGATGTTGGAGGTAAGATATAATGAGCATACCTTGTTGTTTCATTTACATAAAAATCAAAACTCACAATCAATTCTAATCCACTTAATGCTTTTTCAAGTTTAGAACCGTTTGGTGTGGAAAGAACGGGATTCCCAGCTGAAGTAAATAAAGCACGTATTTGACCATCACCCTCTGTTAAAATTTCTTCCGCAAGGGCAGACACCGGCAACTCATCATTGAATTCTGGGAGGTTTCTCACTCTCGATTGGAATGTATTAAAACTTCCAGGTGAAGATCTCATTACTGATCCCTCTCCTACCAAATCGACAGCAGGTAAAGTAAACATTGCACCACCTTCAGTATCTAAATTACCTGTGATGGTGTTGATACAATTGATTAACCATTGGCATAGTGCTCCAAATTCTTGTGTGGATACTCCAACTCTCCCATAACAAACAGCTGATGATGATTTGGCAAACTCATCTGAGATTCTCTCAATTGTCTGAGTAGGAATTCCCGTAATATTTGTAACTTTTTCTGGTGAAAATTCCATTACTAAGTTTTGAAGGGATGTTAAATCATCTGGTTTTAACAAAGGATTTGGTTTGTTTAATTTTAATTTAAAAATGACATGTAATATGGAGAGTAATAAAAAAACATCTGTTCCAGGTTTGATAAATATATGTTCACTAGCATGATCTGCTGTTTCTGTTTTTCTTGGATCAATGACAATATATTTTCCACCTCGGTCTTGGATTGCTTTTAGTCTTTTTTTCACATCGGGAACGCTCATCAAACTTCCGTTAGATGCAAAAGGATTCCCTCCTAAAATTAAAAAATACTGTGTCCTATCAATGTCTGGTATCGGAACAAGTAACTGGTGTCCAAACATCAAGTAAGAAAGTAGTTGGTGGGGGAGTTGGTCAACTGAAGTTGCCGAATAATTATTTTTTGATTTGATCCGACTTACAAACCTTTGTCCATACAACATCGAACCATAATTATGTACTGTAGGATTTCCATTATAAATCGCAATGGAATCATTCCCATATTTTGATTGGATGGCGACAACTTTGGTAGCAATGTCGGATAATGCTTCCACCCAGGATACCTTCTCCCAACCAAATTCTGTTTTTTTAATAGGGAATTTTAATCGATCTGGGTCTTCGTATAAACTTTTTAATTCTGGGCCTTTGGGACAAATATGCCCTCTACTAAAAGTATCAAGAGGGTCCCCTTTGAAACTATGGATGGTTCCGTTTTTGACTTCGATTTGGAGCCCACACATGGCCTCACATAAATTACAAGATCTGTAGTGTGTTTCTTCCATAGTTTTCTCCTAAGAGGATAATCTTAGGAGAAAAGGATTTGAGAAACAAGTGGAAAATTGTCTCTCAAAGCTGATTCTAAATGTTTTTCTGATTAAGAGGCTGTTACGAGTCCTGATTTTTTCTCTTGCGTTGGGATGATTTGGTTCATTTCATCTCCGACTTCTTTTTCTTCTTCCAATGAAAAACGGACTAATAGAGCAAAAAATGCAGAAATTGTAACTAAGACGCCTATCATAAGTAAGGCGTTTTGGTATGTCAAATCCCCTCTGAATAAAAATCCAGCAGAGACAGCACCTACGTTTCCACCGGCACCAACAATTCCAGAAACAGCTCCAATTGCTTTTTTGTTCACAAATGGAACTACAGAAAAAGTTGCTCCTTCCGACATTTGCACGAACAAACTAAAGACAATCATGGATGTAATGGCAAGTACGAGTGACGTCATTTGAGAAAATAAAACTAAACAAATTCCTTCACCAGCGAGTGCTGCTGATAACCAAATGACTCGTCCACGTAATCCCCATTTGATTCCAAATTTGTCTCCGAAAACACCACCTAACGTTCGTGCAAATAAATTCATTAAACCAAATAATCCAGCAATTAAACCAGCAGTTGCAGGGGTTAACTTAAACTGATCTACATAATAAAGTGCTGCAATATTATTGATTGTAAGTTCAATTCCAAAACAAGCACCATAAGCTAAAAATAATAACCATACTCTTGAATCTTTGATTACTAAAAGAAAGTTTGCGAGTGAATTTTTTTTACCACCTTGAAAGGTCGGGTAGGTTTCTTTAATGTCTTTAAAATTTCCACCTGGAGTATCTTGTGTTCCAAAGTAATAAATGATACCCATTAAAAATAGAGCAATTCCTGGAACTACCATAGCAAGTCTCCAAGACACTCCTGTAGTGAAACCAAAGGCAACAAAAAATCCAAAGATAAGAGGCATTACCATTTGGGTCACACCACCACCTAAGTTTCCCCAACCAGCAGTTGTCGCATTTGCAGTTCCAATGATATTTGGTGCAAACATAACAGACGTATGGTACTGAGTGATCACAAAGGATGCACCAATGGCTCCAATTGCTAATCGTAATAATAAAAAAGTAAGATAACTATCAGCGAAACCAATACACATTACTGGTATGGATCCAAAAAGTAACAAAAAAGTATAAGCGATTCTTGGACCAATTTTGTCACACAACCAACCTATGAGGAGCCGCATAAAAATTGTAATCGCAACAGATGCGATGATGATATTTCCAATTTGTTCTTTTGTAAGCGAAAGTTCTTCCCTCACATAAACCATAAGTGGTGCTATTCCAAACCATCCAAAAAAACACAAAAAAAATGCAATCCAAGTGAGGTGGAATGTCCTCATTTGGGGAGTTTTAAAACTTAATAAATCGATCTTAGTTGCTTTCGCATGAGGTGTAATCGTCACGGGAATGATTCTCCTATTGTAGAATCTAAATGCAAAAAGCGTACCAAATGTCCGAAAGGTACCTACCTCCAAAAGGCCTAAAATAGCATGATTTGTTGGCTTTTTTATCGGTAAAAAAGCAGAGTGTGTGTCAAAAATTAGATTCGTATAAAATTCGAATAAGGTGTGTACGTTTCGTACAAAATGTTGAAAATTAATTTACCAAGGTAGGAATTCAATCATCTCCTCAGGAAGTAATTGGTTTTGGTTCTGAGGGAATATGGCAAGTCCATCGGAAAATCTACCAGCTTTGATATCACCACTTCCGTTAAATGGAATAGGTGATATATACGTTTTGTCTTTTGTGAATAAACGCACTGGAAAAAATTCTGTTAGGTTGTGTTTTTTATTTTTGGAATCGGAAAACGGTAACTTTAAAAAAATTTCCTTTTGTAATCCAAGAGATTTTCGGAGAAAGGGATCAATCAAAATTCGAAAACAAGTTTGCACACTCATTGGGTTTCCTGGTAAACCAAATACAAATGTTTTCCCTTTTTTTCCAAACCAAATGGGTTTTCCAGGTTTGATTGCAGTTTTATGAAAGATAGTGGAGACACCCAATTGGTTTAATATAGAAGGAACCAAATCTTTTTCGCCCACCGAAACACCACCAGATAAAATCAGTATATCTGAATCTAACCCTTGTTCGACGGCATTTCTCATTTTAGATTCATCATCTATTACATGAGTTATGGAATGTGGGATGATTTTAAATTTTGCAAGAGAAGCGGTGATCGTAAATGAATTTGAATCTCGGATTTGATGGGGAAGGGGTAAAATTTCTATCGGAACTACTTCATTTCCTGTTGAAATGATTTTAACTTTTGGTAAGGAAAAAACAGGAACAGAGTCTATTCCCAGACTCGCTAGTAATGAAATTTCCGATATATTGATTGAAGTTCCGATTGGAAGGAGTAAATCACCTTTCTTTGCATCTTCACCTTGTTTGGCGATATTCAACCAAGCACGAATTTCAGAGTTTTGAAACAAAACAGTTTTTTTTCCATTCTCTTCGGAAAGTTTGGTATCTTCAATTTTAATTACCGCATCATATCCATCGGGAACAGGTGCACCTGTCATGATTCGAATTGTAGATTCATTCGGCAATTTTGTAATGGTTTCGCCTGCATGAAGTTCTCGATTGTATACATAAGTTTTCTTATTTGAAAACTCATTGGATGAAATCGCAAATCCATCCATTGCAGAACGATGGAAGGGTGGGTAATCTCGATCCGCTAAAATGTTTTCGGAATTCACACGACCGAAAGATTCGCCAATGGGTACAAATTCATTTCCGAAAGGAATGGATTCCTTAAGAATCAATTCTAAAGCTTCTAAGTATGAAATCAATGACCTTCGCCTCTCATCATTTTTTTAGCATGAAAGATGGCTGGTAAAATTGCCGTCATACTTTCTTTAGCACCATTCGTACTTCCGGGAACTGAAATAACGATCGTTTTTCCAATGTTTCCTGCGATTGAACGAGATAACATTGCAAATGGTGTCCGATCTTGTCCGAAGGATCGCATGACTTCTGAAACTCCTGGAATTTCTTTCTCTAACAAAGATTTTACGGTATCTGTAGTATTATCTCTTGGCCCAAGTCCCGTTCCACCAGTTGTAATGATCAAATCAACATTTTCTATAACCCAATTCTTAATGGCATTTTTGATTTCTTCTGGTTCGTCAGGAACAATCTTTGTTTCGATTACATCGACACCTTCATTTGTTAAAAGTTCGGCGATAATTTTTCCTGATCCATCTTCTTTTTTACCAGCAAAACAGGAATCGGAACAAACTAATATTTTTGCAGAAGATCCAGTGGCAAATTTAGAGATTTGTTTGTCTGTTTTTCCACCTCGTTTTTCTAAAAGTCTAACAGACGATATCTCTAATGTTTTATCAATTGGTTTTAATAAATCATAAATGACAAGGGATGCAACAGTTACTCCAGTTAATGCTTCCATTTCGATTCCCGTTTTCCCAATGGATTTTGCCTGAGTGGTGATACGAACTGCATTTTTATCTTCTAAAATTTCAAAATTTATGGAAAAAAAATCAATGGGAACGGGGTGGCAATGAGGAATGAGATTTGATGTTTGTTTGGCACCTAACAGAGCTGATGCTTTCGCTACTTCAAACAAATCTCCTTTTGGTAAAGTTTTGGATACTATTCTTTCGATCGTTTCTTTTTGGCAGTATACAAATCCTTCCGCTTCTGCAAAACGGAGAGTGGTTCTTTTTCCTGTAATATCGTTCATTCCTATCCCTTATATAGGGGATAGAATGGACGCACAGCCATTTTTCAAATTTTTCATCTCCTCATAAAAACGTACAATTTCTCCAACGACCATAATGGCTGGTGATTTGACCTGGTTTTTTTCCACGATCCATTCGATATTTTCCAAATTTCCAGTGAAAACTCTTTCTGTTTCCAAAGTTGCATTTTGTATTACTGCAATTTTTGTATCTTTATCATTTCCTGAATTCATTAGTTCAGATACGATCAAACCAAGTGAGTTTAACCCCATATAAATGATTATGGTTTTGCCAATACAATTTAAATTTTTGAAACCTTCTGCATTCACACCGTCCTTTTTGTGCCCAGATAAAAATAGGATTTCCCTTGCATAGTCTCGATGGGTCAAAGGAAAACCAAGTGATGATGCTACTCCAGAAGCAGTTGTAATTCCAGCAATAATTTCACATTCGATCCCTTCGTGTAGAAGAGATGCATATTCTTCTCCAACTCTACCAAAAATGGATGGATCTCCGCCTTTCAGTCTAACTATTGTATTGTGTTCTTTAGCTGCTTGGAGCAATTTATCATTAATTTGATCTTGTAAGCAGCTATGAACTCCCAAACGTTTCCCTACGTAAACCATTTGGATAGATTTTCGACAAACTCCTAGTATACGAGGCGAAACTAAGTCATCATAAAATACAATATTTGCTTTCCTTAAGATCTTTAACGCTTTGACAGTGAGTAATTCAGGATCACCTGGGCCTGCACCTACCAAATATACCTTTCCTTTTTTTTGATTCAAGGGAAGCGGATTCATTATTGGTAACCAAGTTGTTGTAACAAGGAACTTTCCATTTCTAAGTAAACGCAATCATTCTCAACCTTAACCGAATATAAATTCACTTTATAATTTTCATCGTTTAGGCATTCTCCAGATTGGAGAGAAAAATTTCTTTTGTGTAATGGGCAAACTACCTTGGGTTCACCGTTAGAATCTCCAAGTATTCCCCTGGATAAAACCATATCACCTGTATGTGGGCATGCATTTTCACATGCATACCATTCATTTCGTGATTCAAAGTAGAAAATAGCAATTTGTTTGTTACCAATCTTTGCAGTAACACCACCTTCTTTTTCAAAATTGGATACAGGACCAATTAATACTTTTTCTTTTGTATTTTGATTTGTTTGCATTTGGTGTTCCTCTTTATGATTTTACTAAGTTTTGTTCAACCCAATCAACAGGTCGGATTTGACCACGTTCTTCGATGAATTGGATATTTGGATCCGTATCATTGCTATTTACAAAATGTTTGAACTTTTTTTGTTTTTCAGGATCTTCAACAACATCTTTCCACTCACAGTGGTAAGTATTTACCAAATGTTTCATTTCTTCATCTAACTGTGAATTGATACCAAGTCGATCGTTGATGACGACATCTTTTAAATATTCTATTCCACCTTCCAGCTGTTCTAACCAAGTTGAAGTTCTCATTAGTTTGTCAGCCGTTCTGATATAAAACATCATATAACGGTCGATATACTTGATACATGTGTCTTCGTCTAAGTCCTCTGCAAATAATATTGCATGTTTTGGATTCACTCCACCGTTCCCTCCGATGTAAAGGTTCCAACCTCTTTCGGTAGCGATGATACCAAAATCTTTTCCACGTGCTTCTGCACATTCACGAATACAACCTGAGACTCCGCATTTGAGTTTATGAGGGGCTCGAATTCCTTTGTAACGTTCTTCTAATTTGATTGCAAAGGACGTGCTGTCTTGGACACCGAATCGACACCAGGTAGAGCCAACACAACTTTTGACAGTCCGCATTGATTTTCCATACGCATGACCACTTTCAAATCCATGATCAATCAAATCCTTCCAAATGGAAGGAAGTTGGTCAATTCTAGCACCTAACAAATCAATTCGTTGCCCACCTGTTATTTTGCAGTATAAATTGTATTTTTTAGCCACATCGCCGATTACAATTAGTTTGTCTGGAGTGATTTCACCACCTGGAATTCTTGGAATAACCGAGTAAGTTCCACCTCTTTGAATGTTTGCTAAGTATTTATCATTTGTGTCTTGGATTTCTCTATGTTTAAGAATAGGTTCGTTCCAAATGCTTGCAATAATTGAAGCAACTGCTGGTTTACAAATTTCACATCCATTCCCTTTTCCAATTTCTTTTAAGGCCTCAGGAAATGATTTTAAAGATTTTACTTTTATTACTTGGTAAAGTTCCTTTCTAGAGAATCTGAAATGTTCACAAAGGTGTTCTGTAACAACTTTTCCTTGTGTTTTTAATTCAGCTTTTAAGATCGAATTTACTTGTGGTAAACAACCGCCACATCCACTCCCTGCTTTCGAACAATTCTTTAAACTTGTGATATCATAACATTCTTTCTCTCGAATTGCAGTGAGGATGTCTCCTTTTGAAACATTATTACAAGAACAGATTTTTGCTTCGTCAGGTAAATTATCTGCGCCAAAAAGATTTTCAGAAGATACCGAACCAACGATCAATGTTTCTGGTTCTTCCGGTAATTCCATTTTGTTTAAATAAAAAGATAATAAATTGCCGTAAGCTTTTGCATCCCCAACTAATATCCCACCTAGTAAATATTTTCCATCGGGTGAAATCACAAGTTTTTTATAAACTCCACTTCTAGGATTTTTGAAAACGATTGGAATATGTTCGGTTTGTCCCAGAGCATCACCAAAAGAAGCTACTTCTACGCCAATTAACTTTAATTTGGTGGATAGATCAGATCCTGAATACACTTTAGGTTTGTTACCTGGACTACATAAATTAAATGCCAGAGTTTCGGCCATTTCGTATCCAGGTGCCACAAGACCATAAATAAAATTTCTATGAAGGGCAACTTCGCCGATTGCATAAATACCGTAGACATTTGTGCCCATACCATCATCAACTATGATACCGCCACGTTCACCGACAGTTATTCCTGCTTCTTTTGCCAATTCATCTCTTGGACGAATTCCAGCAGATACAATTAATAAATCAAAATCTAAGGATCCACCGTCTTTAAATGCAAAACCTTCAATTTTTTTATCACCTAAAACTGTTTCTGTTTGTTTGTTTAGATGTATTTGGACTCCAATTTCTTCGATTTTGGATTTTAATATCGCGGCTCCGCCGTCATCTAATTGACGTGGCATCAGTCTTGGGGCAAATTCAATGACGTGAGTTTCTTTCCCTAAGTCTACAAGAGCCTTTGCTGCTTCTAATCCTAATAAGCCACCACCAAGAACTGCAGCTTTCTTTATTTTTTTACTATAT
The DNA here is from genome assembly GCF_040833965.1 of Leptospira sp. WS39.C2. NCBI lineage: Bacteria > Pseudomonadati > Spirochaetota > Leptospiria > Leptospirales > Leptospiraceae > Leptospira > Leptospira iowaensis. The sequence continues at coordinate 2,970,438 of NZ_CP162142.1, read as the reverse complement.
TCTAATGTATCTTCAAGATCTTCAATGGTTCGATAAACAAAAACTCCTTCTTTGTCTAAACCTTCTAAGGGTGGTATGAAGGGAGAAGATCCAGTTGCAAAAATTAATTCATCGAATTCTAATTCAGTCCCTAGGCTAGTGACTAATTTTCTGCGAACAGTATCTAATGAGACGGCTGGTTCAGATAATAATAATTTGATGCCATTGGTTCTATACCAATCAGGTGTGGATAGGTATAATGCTTCTGCAGATCGGTTTGCAAAGTATTCAGAGAGATGAACCCGATCATAAGCACGTCTTGGTTCTTCACCAAGAACAGTAATTTCAAATTTGTCTGTTCCACCGTATTCTACTAATTTTTCACAGAATCTGTGACCAACCATTCCATTTCCAATGACAACTAACTTCCGCTTGATCATGACTTTACCTAACCTAGGAATGAAAACTTAAGGAACCAACAAAGAATCCTTACTGTAAATTTATGCACGAAGTGTACCTAAGAAAGGCATCTAGATTAAAAAAAGGTCTATTTGAGTATTGTTCCGTAAAGAATATGTACAAATTGTCCAAATCTTAGGGTAATCGAAATGGTTTTAGCAGTAAATTAGGAATGTTTCTTTCTCGAATTGAGATTCGATTTGATCGTAAGACACCAATGCCTTCCCTAATTGTACAAGTTCATTGGCATTTTGTGTACGAATCGTACATTATGTACCCTTGGATTCAGAATATTAGAAAATAATGGAGTAGGCATCGGTCATTTCGTAGGATTTATTCCTTTGAATAAGCATTATTGTGAAATTTTCAGCATTTGGCATAATTATTGCTACTTTTCTATTGTGCAAACAAAAGAAACATACCCTTCTACTTGTTCCTATTGCGGAGTTGGTTGCGGAGTTCTAGTTGAAAAACAGGGAGAGAATGAAATCCGCGTAGAAGGGGATAAAGATCACCCTGCAAATTTAGGCCTTCTATGTTCTAAAGGTAGGAACTTACATTACACAGTTATGGACCGAAGTGATCGGATTTTGTATCCAATGAAACGTATGGATCGAAATTCGGAACTCAAACGAATTGAATGGGAAGAAGCACTTGATTCCATTAGTGAAAAATTTAAAAAATTAATCAAAAACTACGGTCCAGATTCCGTTGGATTTTATGTATCTGGTCAATTATTAACAGAAGAATATTATATTATAAATAAGTTAATTAAAGGATTTATTGGCAGTAATAATATCGATACAAACTCTAGGTTGTGTATGAGTTCTGCTGTCGTTGGTTACAAAATGTCATTAGGTGAAGATAGTGTTCCGGTTTCTTATGATGATATTGAACTTGCCGATTGTTTTCTGATAGCAGGAGCAAATCCTGCATGGTGCCATCCGATTTTATTCCGAAGGATTGAAGCACAAAAAAAGAATTTTCCAAACACAAAACTCATCGTTATCGATCCACGTAAAACTGATACTTGTGAAGATGCAGACCTTCATTTACAGATCCATCCTGGAACTGATATTTATTTGTTTCATGCGATTGCAAAAATTCTCATAAAGAACAATTGGATTGATTCGCCATTCATTGAATCGCATACAGAAGGTTTTGAATTATTAAAATTATTTTTAGATAATTTTGATATACAAGAGGCAGCAAATATTTGTGGAATACCTCTTTCGGAGATTGAATTGGCTGCCAAGTACATCCATGAAGCAAAAGGATTTTTATCTCTCTGGGCGATGGGACTAAACCAAAGTGTAATTGGTGTAAATAAAAATTTAGCGCTTCTTAATTTATCCTTAATCACTGGAAAAATTGGAAAACCTGGGTCAGGACCTTTTTCCCTTACAGGTCAACCCAATGCAATGGGAGGGAGAGAAGTTGGCGGACTCTGTAATTTATTACCAGCCCACCGCGATTTGAATAACTTAGATCATCGGAAAGAGGTTGAGTCCTTTTGGAAAATCGAGGAGGGTAAAATCCAAAGTACTCCTGGTTATACCGCAGTGGAGATGTTTGAAAATCTCAAATCTGGAAAAATGAAGGCAGTTTGGATAGTTTGTACAAATCCTACGACAAGTTTACCTGATGCGAGGATGGTAGAACAAGGGTTACGTGAAGCGGAACTGGTAGTTGTCCAAGATATTTCTATGAGTACAGCAGCAATTCCTTTTGCTGATTATGTATTACCTGCTGCGGGTTGGGCAGAAAAACAAGGTACAATGACAAACTCTGATCGTCGGGTGACTTACTTGTCTAAAATATTGGATCCACCAGGGGAAGCAATTGCAGATACTTCGATTATTCAAAAATTTGCACATAAAATGGGTTATGGTGAATATTTTTCGTATGTTTCAGAAGAAGATGTGTTTTTGGAACATTGTGCTCTAACTAAAGGCACAAAAATTGATATTAGTGGATTAGATTATTCGATATTACAAAAAAAAAGATCAATACAATGGCCCTTTCCTGAAAATAGTGAGGATGGAACTCCAAGATTATTTACAGATCATAAATTCTATAGACCGAACGGCAAAGCAAAGATTTTTGATGTTTCTCCTGAGGATAATTCAGAAAAAACTTCAAGCAATTATCCATTGATCCTGACTACAGGTCGTATCCGTGATCAGTGGCATACCATGACAAGAACTGGTAAAGTTCGAAAACTCATGGAACACAAAAACGAGCCGTATTTGGAGATACATCCAATGGATGCAAGCACCATTGGCGTTGATGAGGGAGCGTTAGTTGAAGTTATAAGTGAAAGAGGCCGTGTGCGAGTGAAGGCTAAAATTACAGATACAATCAAAAAGGGTACTGTATTTTTGCCAATGCACTGGGGAAAACGAAACAAAAATGATGAGTTTCGTGCTAATAATTTAACAAAAAAAGATTACGATCCGTTTTCAAAACAACCTGGTTTTAAAATATCCGCTGTCAGAGTAATACCTTATGTAAAAGAAAAAGAAAAAATCCTCATTATTGGAGGAGGGAATAGTACTTCTGCTTTTATCAAATATTACAAAGAACTAAATCCTGAAGATGAAATCACAGTAATTTGTAAGGAAGAAAATCCATTATACAATCGAATTTTGCTTCCTGATTTTATAAGTGGTGAAAAAGAATTTATTGAATTAGCAAGTGTTAGTAGCGATGAAGTTGATAACTGGGAAATTAAATTACACACTGCTACATCAGTATCTGAGATTTTACCAGAAGCCAAATTGGTAAAAGATTCACTTGGAAATTCATTTTCATACAACAAATTGATTATAGCCACTGGTAGTTCTCCACAAGTTCCAAAGATGATTTCTGAAAATATGGTTGGAGTATTTAGTTTAAGAGCAAAAACAGATGCTGATAAAATCAAAGGTTTTTTTGTCCCTGATTCACATGCTTTAATTGTAGGAGGGGGTTTGCTTGGGTTAGAACTTGCAGCAGCGCTTAAATCTTTGAATGTAAAGGTAACTGTACTTGTTCGAACAGATCGATTGATGTCTAAACAGCTAGATGTTGTTGCTTGTGATATATTACGAGAAGAAATTATTGAAAGAGGAATTGAAGTATTATTCCATTCGGAAATATCGAAAGTTCATGGATATGATCGAGTTAGTTTTGTAGAATTAAAAGATGGCAGAAAATTGTATCCTGATGGGATAGTTTATGCTATGGGAACAAGTCCAAATTTGTTCTTAGCAAAAGGAATGGGGATTCAAATTGGAGAAGGGATCAAGGTAAATGAATTTTTACAAACATCCGATCCTGATATTTATGCAATAGGTGAAGTCGCAGAACATTCATCTGGTGTTTATGGAACAGTGCTTGCCGCCGAAGAACAAGCAAAAGTTGCAGCAAATCATATTTACGGTTACCAATTCCAATCATATAATGGATCATTACATTCCAATTTATTGAAAATTCCAGGATTAGAACTTGTTTCACTTCGTTTACCAGGTGTTAACTTTGAAAATTTATCCAATGAATATGAAGAAGTTGTATTTTTAGATCGGAAAAGACGTAAATATAAAAAGTGTATAGTGAAAGGTGACAAATTAGTTGCTGCCATTTTGGTTGGAGATAAATCCGAATTTGTTGAGTATAAAAATTTAATTTCCTCTGGTTTGGAATTAGGTGAAAAAAGAAATTTACTTCTATCTAGTATTTCAACCGCCAAACCTCCGAAAGGTGCCCTTGTCTGTTCATGTAATGGGGTGGGGCGAGGGAATATTGAAGATGAATTAAACAGTGGTTCAAAAACTTTACAGGAAGTGATGTTAAAAACAGGGGCAGGCACAGGGTGCGGAAGTTGTCGGCCCGAAGTCAGCCAAATCATCAAAAACCGACAACATTTATCTGAGACCAAAGCAGTTTAGAATATTCTTGAAAATGAGACACATTATCATTTGATGGTAGAATCTCCAGAGGAATCTTCCATTGAAAGCAAAGTATTGGTACAACCTCCATTTGGTCTTAGGTATTTTTGGTTCTAGTTTTTTACTCATTTTAGGAATCACTGGATCCTTACTCGTTTACGGGAAAGAAATTCAATCAATGATCTCACCCATTGAAATCACCGAAGGCCAAAACCGATTGGATTTTGATGCCTTATACATAAAAATTTTGGAACAGGTTCCTAAAGGGAGCGTAGCTGGTTGGTTGGTATCTGATCTTAAAAACCAACCTGATCAAATTTGGTTCCACAACACCGATATTCCGAGTAAAGAAAATGTGTATTTACTCGATCCTTACAGAGGTAAGGTGATCGGTTCGTTAAAAGAAGATCGAAGTGATAGTTTTTATGGTTTTTTATTGGTATTACATTATAGTCTCTTTTTAGGCGGTGTTGGTTATTTCATCACAGGTTGTTTTGCAATCGTGTATTTGTTATTGGTTTTTACTGGTATCAAACTATACAAACGTTTTTGGGTTACTTTATTTCGATTTCGTTTTCGTGAAAGTTTTCAAATTCTTTTTTCCGACTTACATAAATTTGTTGGCATCAACGCAGTTTGGTTTCATTTAATATTGGCAATCACAGGAGGTTGGTGGAGTATTCGGGATACAATCATTCGTTCATACCCGGAAGAAAAAATTGTTCACAATCTTTGGTCTGATACCAAATCAATAGAAACATTAATCGAAAAATGCCAAAAAGAAATACCAAATTTTCAATTAGGTTATATTTCTTTTCCACACCATGCGTTGGGTGAATCAATTGGATTTTATGGAAATCGTACCAACTCATTTGGATGGGAAAGTAGGTATGGAACGTATTTACTTTTTGATACACAATCAAACAAAATTGTCAAAATTGTTAATATCTCTAAAGAAAGTCTATTAGTTCAAATTTTAGATTCATTTAGGCCATTACATTTTGGAACATTTGCAAATCATTTCAGTAAAGTTCTATGGATAATAGGAGGATTAACTCCTGCTATTCTGTCAGTTAGTGGTTTATTGATTTTTTATCGAAAGAGGAAAAATAAAATGAAGTTTCAAAAACAAAGGACCCAAATTGTTTCTTTGGGCCCTACAGTTTAAATTAATGTATTAAACTTTATTGCCAACATTTGCTAGGATCATAACAAACATAAGTTCCATTATATCCTTCACATGCTTCCTTTGCATTTTTAAGATTAGTAATCCCATAGTATATGTATGCTGGTATCAAATATTGGTGTTCACCTTCAGTAGAATAAGCATAAGGGATTAAATCGTTTATACCATCAACTCCATCATAATGGCATGCACTAATTTTATTGCTAATTGCGCATGGTCCATTGATTCGTTCTACTACGATATCAATTCCGATTGCATTACCAATCGTTGCATAAGTTTGTTCAATGTCTAATTCCCATTCTGCTTGTTTTTCTAAATATGCGGTCGAATATTCGCGGCAAAATAATTGTGGGCCATTTTTGACACTAAATCGATGGCTATAAGCTATTGTGAGGCCTAATTTTTGTCCCTCACTCATACTATTTGCATTCAATTGTTGTAATGTAACAATTTCTACCAATTCATTGTTTGTGATTTTTGATTTTGGATCAAAAAGGTCACATTGGAATACACTCAAACCAATGTAAATCATTGGGATTAGAATTTTTAAATTTGTTTTCATATTGTTCTCCAGAGAATTAAATTTTATAAGTTAACATAAATCCGTAAGTCTTGGGTGCTCCTGGAACTGCTTGGAAAGTTCCATCGATATATGATGTAAAATAATATCGATCATTGATGTTGTTCATGTATAAGTAGGCGGACAATTTATCTGTCTCATACCCAATACGTGCATTTAGGACATAGTATGGATCACTATATACTGTGTTATCTGCAGCAAAATACATCTGACCAACTGCTTGGAATTCACCTCGAAAAAATATTCCAAAATCATTTCTGTATTGTAAGTAACTGACAATGTCATATTTCGGAATGAAATGTACCCATTTGCCGTTAAAATTACGATTAAGGACAGTATCTTGGAAACGATTGAAAATACCTTCGGTGTAACCTGCAGACGTTCCTAGTTTAAGGTCTTTTTGAGGTTTTATAAATGTTTCAAGTTCATACCCTCTGATAGTTACTAGTTCTGCATTTAGATTTACATATTGTGATAAGTTGATGGCTCGTATGACATGGAAGTCTTGTGTTTCAGTATAAAATTGAGTGTATTTTAATCCAAATTTCCCTTTAAAAAATTCTGATTTGATTCCAGCTTCAATTGTATCATTGATTTCAGGCTTAAAACTTGCCTTTGAAGGTATGTTTACGACAGTACTATAACCTGCGTTTTTATATCCTCGACTAACACCAATAAAAAACATAAGATTTTCAATTGGTTTATAATCAAAAATGACTCTTGATACATTGTAATTATATCGATTGTTGACTGAATAGGGGTCAGATAGGAGAAGTGTACCTCCAAGTGGATTAACACCAGAGACACCTACAGCCTGTTCGATGTGTGATAACTTACTTTCTTGTCTTTCAAGTCTTGCCCCTAAAGTGATTGTAAACTTGTCAAAAAAAGTATAACTATTATGAGTGTAGAAACTTATATTTCTATCATGTAACCTAGATAGATTTTTTTCTTGGGTTGGTGCACTCAATCCAGGAAAATCATTGATAACATAAAGTTGTACTCTATGTTCTCTTGCTTGGTCAATGTTTGTGACTTTATTTGATGAAAATACTCCTACTTTAAATTGTAGGGGATTGTGTTTGTCTTTCGATTCAAAATATATATCATTTAAGAATGTAGTGGCTTTTTCAATGTAAATGGATCGGTTCTGGTCTATTTTTGTAAAATCAGAATCAGCTGTGATAGGATCAATGTCCATTTTGCGAATCGCCGATGCAGTTTTTAAATTTGTAAATGGTAGTTTTGTAGTAGTTGCTAATGAATAGGTATTCCCTGTTACGTTACTTTTTCCTTCGTAATCCCAATATACTTTCCGATCTCCATTTACACGGTTAATATAAGTACCATAAAGTTTTGAACAATTGGATGGTGCAGCCACACATCCTTGTAGTAGAGCTTTTTCTCTTTCTGATTTTGCTCCTAAGTAGTTAACTAAATTAAGTGCGCCATCATCAAAACTTTCTGCACTGATTTGTAAATCGGCCTCAAAAATTTCATTTGGAGTGAAATACAGTCGAAATCTTCCAGCTCTTCCTTTCCTTCCATCGGGATGGGTCTTATATATTTCAACTGGAAGTTCATAAGGTCTATTATTCGGATAATAAAATCCAGTTACATTTGATAAATATCCTTCTCGCTCTGTTGTTTTCCCTGCGACTCCAAAATAGAGTTTGTCATATATTATTGGAGCATTATAATATACTGATGTTTCTTGCTTTTTGTAATTTCCAAAATCTAAAGTGATTTTCCCTTCAGCTACATTTGTAGGTTTTTTTGTTTTTATTTCAACAACGCCTCCTTGGAAATTTTTCCCAAAGAGAGTTGCTTGGCTCCCTCTATATACTTCAATATTTTCAAGTCCATACAACTCAGTGTTCAATGCTACGTTGTCATTGAGAGGGATTCCATCCAAAATGAGTCCTACTGCTGGTTCACTAAACGCGATACTCCTCATTCCACGTATATTGAAATAAGTGAAGTTACGAGAACCTGAATCGATGATAGAAAAATTTGGAACCTGTTTATCGATATCATTTGTCCGATTGATTCCTGCATCTTGGATTTCTTGTTCATTCAATCGACTGATACTATTTGGCGTTCTTAGTATCTCACGGTCTCGTTGGTCTTTTTTTCCTGTGACCCGGATCCCATTCTCTTGTTTTGATTCATTTGGTTCCAAATTTGAATTTTGATTTGGATTTTCTTTTTTGTTTGGTTCTGTTGGTTGTGACCAAATAGAAGTTAGAGGAAATACCACCAAACAGATGCAGACGATGATGTAAAAAAAATGACTCAAAATTTTTGAAATATCATCCCCAGAAGGGAATCTAAAGTAATTTATTAAATGAGAGTTAGTCTCAAATAATTGGCACATAATGGCATGATTGGATTAGGCTGTATTCGTGCAAGCTTAAATGAGAGAGAGTCTCAGATTCATTAAATTAGGACAATCTCCAAAGAAATCGCCACTCCATCGATTCTATCTGGGTTGAATGCCGCTTATGGTTTATGCTGGAAATTGGAGCAAACGAAAAGGGATGTAAGGAAAAGAATCATCCATAGCGATAAAACCAAACGACCATTATGTGGAAGGGGAGGACTTTTGGTTTCAACTTTTGAATTCAAAGAAAAAAGATTGGAATCAGTTGGAGAATTGTTCCATGTATCAAGTTTATACCAATTGGTTTAATAGTTATTATTATATTCGATGATGAGGCACCGATTGGAAACCACTTTGATACCGTTTGCCTCTGCTTTTTTTTCAGCTTCGGGGTGGGAGATTCCCAATTGTAGCCAAAGAACTTCTGTCCCACCCAATGATAGAATTTCATCCACAACTTCTGGAATTTTATCAGAGGATCGAAAAACATCTATGAATTTTCGACTTTCGATAGGAACTTCTTTTAGAGACTTATAAATTTGAAAATCACCGACACTATGTTCCTTAGGATAAGTTCCTATTACATTCCATCCTTTTTCCCGGATGAATGCAGGTACATAATGACTGGGTTTTGAAGGATCATTACTCAGTCCATATACTGTAATTGTTTTGTAGGATTGGAGTAAAGATTTGAATTCTGAGTCAGGGACGTTCATGACTTTAGACTAACCAAATTTTAAAATTTTACAAGCATACTAAACAAAGCCTAATTAAATTATTCATTGGGGAAGATAATGAATAATTCTAATGGGACTCGAAAATCATCCAAATAGACAAAAAAAATTCTTAGAAACGAATCATTTGGAAAGTTAAGTTTTCTTTACGATTTAGAAAGATTGAAAACAGATTCATTTTGTTCTTAAATCTTAAATTAAAAAAATTCAAATCGACTTGGATAGATATTTCCTAAAAAAGGAGGATTGTAAAATCAGGTATAAGTAGTCATTCATGAAAAAACAATCACTCGAAACCAAATTCCAAGAAATGCGAAATAAAAAGAACAATTCAACTGAAGATTCATTCGCACTCTTTGATGCTTTAGAAGTAGTACCTATCAAAAATATGATGGGGTGTTGGCATGGATCAGGATTTCATACAGGCCATACAATGGATGGCGCGTTAGAGACATTTAATTGGTATGGAAAAGAATTCGTCGATACAGAAAATGTCCACCCACTTGTGTTTAAGACATTTGGAAAATCTTTGTTCAAAGTAAATCCATCTATTATGCCTGTTAGGCTAGCTACACTTATCCCATCTACAAAATTATGGCTTTTGAAATATCCTTTTCTATTGTTTCGCTTTTTATTCCAAACATCGAAATCAAAAGCGCGTGTTAGACAAATTGAATTCAGAGGACAAATCACTTCAGCAATGATTTACGATAATCTCCCTATCCATGATGTTTTTAAAAAGGTAAATGAAGATACTGTTTTTGGCTGTATGGATTATAAAGGGATGAAACAACCTTTCTTTTTTGTTTTAGAAAGAGATAAATAGATTTTTTATTATCTGATTCTGTTTTAGTTCTCAATCAATTTTTGAATTGAATTTAATCTTTAAGACAGAATTAAAGTATTCTCCAATCAATTGATTGGACCAAGATTTTGCCATGATACCTTCATAAAATGCAATATGACTGCCACGTTTTGTATGGACGTGGATTGTATTTTTTAAACTCTCTAACCAATGTAAGTTTTCCATGACATTTAGATTTACGCAGATTGGATCATCTGCTGCATTTAATACGAGTAATGGCGTTTTAATTTGATCAGCTACTAAAATTGGATTAGAGTTTTGGTAATATGATTCTTTATCTTTAAATCCAGAAATGGTATGTAGTTTGTCTTGAAATTCTCCTAGAGTTTTCACTTTGATTAATTCTTCAGCACCTTTTACATTCGCAAAACTTTGATAATGCCTTTTTAGGAAATAATTAATCATACGTTGTCCCATGATTTTGCTATACACTGGGTGAACTCTATGGAATGCTTTTTCAATATCGTATGCAGGAGAAACGGCAACTGCGGCACTGAACATACTTTTAGCTCCAGCTTCCCCCAGATACCTAGCTAGAAGTCCAGATCCGGCTGATATACCTACACCAAACAAGTCTTTGTTTGGAAATTTTTTGCGAATATGGGAAAGTTGTTCCTTTAAATCTGAAGTTGATCCCATTGTGTTGATGATTGGCTTCGTTAATGGAAGGTTCCCATGCCCCCTTCTAATACAAACGACAACAATCCAATTATAGGTTTTTCTAAGATAAGATACGGTTGCCTTAACATCTTGTTCATCACCACTGATTGTATGAAAGACAACGATAATTGGAGTTTTGTCTTTATGGTTCACTGATTGGATTCCAGACCAAGCGAGACCAGTAGTGCCACCATCTTTCATTTCTAAATGTTCTATTTTATCGTAATTAAAATATTTCGATTTTGATTCTCTAAACATGAGCAAAAACAACATTAGATGTTGGTTAAAACACCAAATTGTTGGGAAATAAAGTTTTGTTAACTTCGGAGTATTGGATATTATTTTTAATGAAAATTCGGATTCATTAAATCTTAAGATCGGTGTTTCAATTACATAGAAAATGTAATACAAAACAAACGCAATGGTTAGAGTAAAAAAGAATATTAATAAATTGTTTTCAATGAACATATCATATAGCTCAAATGTACTTTAATTTGGAATTGAGTTCTTTCATAAAGTTTATATCAAACTTAATTACCTTTCTATCGTAAGTGACTAACCCATTGATTTCTTCTTCAACATCACTGACTTGTGTATAAATTGAAGCACTGAGTCCTTTTTTTATCAATGGTAATAACTCTTCTTCAATTAACTTTTTATATTCCCAATGTAATGTTTCTTTGTCTGGTAAAATTTTGTATCCAAATAATTTTTTATCATCATATACATGGCCATCTGTTTTTAAAGAATACCCACCAAATTCAGATAATACGATGACCCGTGGTTCTTTTTTAGGGACCTTTAGTTTTTGGTAATAAAGGTGTAAACTTTTTAGTTCACTACTATTTTTTCCTTGGTCATACCAGCCACTCACACTATCGATGATTCTAGAAGAATCTAGATTTTTTAATTTTTTCGTGAGTTGAACGCTATCAAACTGACCCCATCCTTCATTAAACAAAACCCAAACTGCTAACGATACGGAATTAAACAGTAGGCTTACTGTACTACCAATTTCTTCTATGAATTCTTTTTTGCCTTTTTCATCAGTTCGATTCAGAAATTTATATTTAGTATCGTCCGTATTCCAACCAATAAAAGGTAAATAGGCAACTTTCCAAGTTTCATACGGCCCACCTCCGCACACAAAATCTTGCCAAACTAACATTCCAATTCGATCACAATGGTAATACCATCTGAGTGGTTCAATTTTTATATGTTTTCTTAATGTATTAAACCCCATCTCTTTCATGAGTGAAATTTCTTTAATCATAGATTCATCGTCTGGTGGAGTCAGAAGCCCTTCTGACCAATATCCTTGGTCTAATAATCCATTATGAAAGTATGGTTTGTTATTTAAGAATAATCGTTTGAATTTTCCATCGTGTCCGATGGAAAATTTACGCATTCCGAAATAGGAAAATATTTGATCAGATTTTGTTTTGATAGAAAGGTCATATAGTTTAGGATTTTCGGGAGACCATAGTTCCATATTTGGAATTGGCAATGTGCAAGATTTTTTTGTACTTTCTGCAATTACTTCACCTTTGTCGAGAATTTGAATCGATATAATTTCTGTATCAGATTGAACTTCTATTTCGACAGTTTTAGTATCTATGTTAGGTGTGATTTTTAAGTTTTTAACATAGTCATTCGGAACACTTTCCATCCAAACAGTTTGCCAAATCCCAGATTGTGGTGTGTACCATATTCCACCTCGATGTAGTTTTTGTTTCCCTCTCGATTGAGTACCTGTATCTGTTGGATCTGTGACTGTGAGTCGAATCTGATTCTGACCTGCTTTGATTGCTTTTGATACATTGAAATAAAATGGTAAAAATCCACCTTGATGGTATCCAACTTCGAGACCATTTAGATAACAAATACAAGAATAATCCACTGCTCCAAAATGTAAAAAAGTTATATCATTAATAAATTCAGGTTCAATTTCGAAATCTTTTTTATAAAACAAAACTTCATTTGGTTTTAGGATAAAATTTCCTAGTCCACTTGCTTTTGATTCCGGTGAAAATGGTACAATGATTTTGTGTTGGTATTCTAAGTTTTCACCTTGTTTGGCATGTCCCAAAAACCATTCTCCATTTAAATTTAAATAACTTTCACGTTTGAGTTGGGGTCTTGGGTATTCAATGTGTGGTATTTTCATGTTAATTATATTTTCCTCGTTTAATTAAGGTAAGTGGATAGAATATGAATAAACAAAAAATAGCTCCTGTTATAAAAATTTCAGGGGATGGAACATGCGCTATACTTCCGTTAGATGGATCAATGTAAGTTAGATTTGTTGTTTCATTTATTTTTTGACCAATCATTGGTCCAATAAACATGGGAATTAAAACAAAAAATATCATCCGTATGCCTTGCAATTTACCTGTATTTTCGGATGGAGTATAATCTCTGATTTGGGCACCAAGCAGAGCCAAAACTTGTACAAATCCAGTAATCAATATCAAACTTGTTAATCCTACAGAAATCATTACGATATTCGGATCATAAGTTTTTAAGAATTTTGAAACTAAATATAAGGATACCATTCCAAATACGTATAAACTTGAAAATTGAAAGAGGAGTGTGTCTTTGTTTTTGCCATCAAAATGTTTCCCAAGTAATATAGTTATACAACTTGCTCCAAGAATGACAAATGCCAAAACTATAGAATACTGAATCGCATTAAAATTTAAGTATTCTTGCATGAAGATGATCAAATAAGGCATATATATCTGACTTGCGATTCCATAAATTCCCATGGCTAAAAAATAGAGGTATAAACGTTTGTGTTTTTGAATGACAGATTTTTGAAAACCATAAGTTAAATCTGATAGAAAATCTGAATTTTGTCTTATTAGATTAGGATTGTCTTTGATAATCAAGAGTCCAATCAATCCTGATAAAGACATCAATGTTCCAACTCCAATAAACAATCCAGGATAACCAAGTGCAGTTACAATGATTCCAAAACCACCTGCCACAATTAACATGGCAAGTAGTGGCATTGCAGATAATACTCCTTCTGCTAAACTTCTCGCTTCACTAGTATTATCTGTGACAAAGGCATTAAATGCAGCATCATTTGCTGTAGATCCAAAGGCTGTCATAATGCAGTCTAATGTGATGACAATGGATATCGTGAGTTGAATGATTTTGGATTCATCTGATATTCCAAACCAAAGGCTTGTGTTTTCTTTTGAAACAAATGCGAATGATAAGGTTAGTAATCCCCAAAGTAAATAACCTAAAGAGATGAAATACTTTCGGTTGCCAAGTTTGTCTGATAAAATTCCAGCAATTAGAGTTGTGAACGTTGCAACAATTCCACTCAATTGGACCATCAGCGTAACTGATGACGTACTTTTCGAGATTGTATTATAGATGAATAAGTTGAAGTAGATATTTTCAACGGACCAAGCAATTTGCCCTACAAGCCCGAATAAAATTAATACAAACCAAAGGCGGCCACCCAAACTGTGATTGTTCATGATCGCACAGTTTTCTATTACGAGGCTTTGTTTGGCGAGCCTTATTTTTGAATTTGGTTCAAAACTTTAGTTTTGATGATTCGATTGTATTGTTCTTTAAAAGACCTTACCCAATTGGAAACCAATCCATTGGTGTTGTTGCGGTAAACCTCGCGCAGATTGGAAATCTATGGTTTGGTAATTGTAATGTATTCCGAATAAAAATCCAGCATTCGAAACAGATACAAAACCAGCTCTTATAAATCCAACAGCTCGTTTTAAATCGGCGATATATGTTTTTTCATCCCTATATTCGATTTCTTCACGTAAAAGTTGCAATAAAGTTTCACGTTGTTTTGGATCCAATATAAACTGTGATAAAACTTCATAGGAATAATAACGAATGATAGGTGGGAGTTTTCCGCCTTCTGGTCGAAAAATGGAATAAATTGCGAGTGCTCTTGCGTTTGTTGGAATTTGATCCCATTGTGCGGCTAAGTTAGATAATAAAAATAAACGTGTTGTCCGTTCAACTTCTTCAGCACCATTAAATATATTATTAAAAATAAGGTAATTTAAACCTATATTATATGGATTATTAGTTCCGTTTACTAAAAATTCATTAAATAATATATATCGTTGTAAGGTATTTTTTCCATTATCTTCTGATAAAACTCTATATTGTAATTCTCTTTCTCCAATTTCCGATGTTGGGTTATTTAAAAAACTATCCCAATTGCTAAAGGAAGAACTTCTGTTTTGTGATTTATAGGCTTTGTCAGTACCCATTTGACCTTGGATGGTTGCGTTGTACGCTTGTAATGTGCCACCTGGATTCACATAAAAATACCAATACCCTTTTCCATCTTCATGTAGGATGGGAGAACCAGGCTGTAAAGCGGAACTTCCTGGCCCTGGTGTTTTATCTACATTACCAAATCGAAAAATGAGTCCAAAAGAAACATCAGTTTGGATATTACCCAAATTTACGTTGTATTGTGTTCCAAAAAATTTATGATAAAACTTTCTAATGTCTGTTTTTAAAGCAACAGAATAGGAGTCTGGAATTTGTGTGTCCCAGCCTTGTGGAGTAGGTGAACCTATAAAATTATGAAAATTGATTTGTGCAGATTTACCTCCAACAGAAGGACCGATCATACCTAATTCAAGTTCTGTTGTGATACTCGTGTCTTCTGTGAAAGTTGTGAGTGAATTTGTAAAGTAACCTCGACTTGAATATGGCCTGTCTCCATAGGAAACATCCGCCTTAGTGATATTTGTTGGTGTGTAGAATTCTTGTCCTACAGCAAATCCTTGAAGATACTTAGTTTTTTCATCTGGAGTGATAAACAAATCGTTCCAATAACTAAAAACTCTTCTGGTTGGATTGGATTCACCAGCACTCATATGAAATTCTAATCTTGATCCGTTCGTATAATAACGATCAGAAAAACCACCAAACGCATCATTTTCCATTATCAAACGAAGTTGGTATTGGTCAGGAGTTTCTTGTTTAACTTGTTCAACATCTTTTGGAGTTTCAACAATTGGTTTAACAGCGGTTTTTTTGTTAGGTTTTGATTGCGCAAATACCAGACCAACGAACAAAAATGTAACGGAAAAGATCAAAAGAATTTTAATGGTTTTCATATCAGAATCGTAATTTCAAATTTTATTTTTCTATTTCTTCATCAGATTTTAAGTATAAATATTTTTCAGCCCAAAACGTTCCAAAGGGAATCACTGATGCAAGGGCTGCTAAAAAGGTTTTTTTCATTTTCCAATTTAATTCTACTTTCACTTGGAATAATTCTACCAAGTACAAAAGAAACAACAGGCCATGCACCAAACCTACAATTTTATTGGGTTCTGGAATTTGGTAGAGGTACTTTAAAGGCATCGTTACAAATAGAATAGTTAAAAAAGAAACTCCTTCCAAAAATGCTAAGATTCGGAAACGACCTAATTTAGTTTGCAGCAAAGGTAACATATCACTCCAGAGGATTTACTATCACCAACTTCTTTCTGGCCTAGGAATTCGTCCGTAATTTCTTTGTTGGAAGTTTCCTTACCAATGCCTGGAAAACAATTGAATTGTTAATTTGTTCATTTTTGGAGGCGGTATTTTCACGTTTAGAGAGGTTGGTCAGATAAATTAGTCGACAATTGTTCGTGATTGACAGCGTGTCGGATCCAGTGTATAACAAGTAGGATGAAAATTCGGATCTTACTTCTCCTATTGTTTTTCTTTACGTTTCCTATGGCTGCAAATGAGTCTGGGGAGTTTTTAGCTGGGATGTCCAAAAAGGATGTCACTGGTCCACCCATCGGTGTTATGTTTTGGGGTTATGCCCGTGAAGACCAAACGGGGAAAGGGATCCAAACCAGGCAATTTGCTCGCGCCCTCGTTTTAGAAGACCGTGCGAGTCAGAAATTATTGGCTTATGTAACAGCAGAAGTTGGTGGAATTCCTTTTGAAATCCAAAGAGAAGTCGTGGCAATTCTCACACGAGAAGTAGATCCTAACTTTCACTTGGGTAATGTTTTATTAAATGCTTCTCATACCCATAGTGGGCCTGCTGGTCATTTCCATTATTCTGAAATCTCATTTTATTCCACACAGTTTTACGGAGACTCCTACGCTGTGTTACGTGATGGAATTGTAGAAGCAATCAAAGAAGCATATAAAAAAAGAAAGCCTGCAGAATTAAAAATTGGAAAATCAATTGTAATGGATGCAGGGGTGAATCGAAGTTTGTCGGCCTATCTATCAAATCCAGAATCGGAACGAAAATTATATTCTGATAATATTGATCGAGAGATGGTGCAACTCAATGTGTTTGTTGATGGAAAAGCAATTGGGTTTGTGAATTGGTATGGAGTCCATCCTACTAATATAACTTTTGATAATCATTTGATTTCTTCTGATAATAAAGGGATTGCATCTTTACTTGCGGAAAAGGAAGCCTCAAAAAATGGAGACTCTAACTTTGTTGCAATTTTTGCACAAGCAAACGAAGGAGATGTATCTCCAAATTTAAATCTCAATAATACAGGCCCTGGAAAAGATATTTATGATAGTAGTTTTATCATAGGGAAACGTCAATTTTTGGCAAGCCAAGAGATCTTGAATTCCAAAGGCAAACCTGTAAAAGGTGGGTTACAATTTTCTCATAAGTTTATCGATATGAGCAAACACCCTGTTCGAAGTGAATTTTCAGGTACTGGCAAAACGGAATATACTTGCCCATCTGCTTATGGATATGCCTTTGCCGCTGGTTCTACAGAAGAAGGTGGTGGTCATTGGTTATTTCATGAAGGTATGACTGAAAAAAATCGAAAATTTTATATCGATTGGATCGCAAAATTCATGTTACAGTCTCCTTCTGAAGAGTTAAGAGAATGCCAAAAACCAAAAGCAGTTTTATTTCCAATGGGAGAAACAAAACCCATTCCAAGTTTACCTCAAATATTACCTTATGGACTTGTGTTAGTTGGTGATTTATCAATTTTAGTTTTACCACATGAAGTCACAACAATGTCGAGTCGAAGGTTAAAAAAGGAAATAAAGTCAGTTTTTAAAGATAAAATTTCTGACATTGTTTTGTCTGGATTAACAAATGATTTTTCGGGTTACATTACTACTCCGGAAGAATATGCAACACAGAATTATGAAGGTGGACACACCCTTCATGGGCAACAAAGTTTGAATGCTTTACGACAAGAGTTCTCACAAATGGCAACGGAACTTTTGCAAGGTGTAGAGTTTTCTAAATCTTCCAAATCAGAACCAATGCCTACTGATTTATCAGACAGAGTGCGTCCGTTAAAGCTACCAGAGTCAGATGGAATCACATCAAAACCAAATCAAATCCTGAAAGCAAATGAGAACGTCTACAAAAAAGGCAATCCAATTGTTTGTGGTGTTCGTGCTGCAAGTCCAAACGTCGGATACCCGAATGTAAGTTCCTATTTATGGGTGGAAAAAAAGGAAGGGACTGGTTGGACACGAGTTCGGTCAGATGCCGACTTTGATACAAAATTTGTTTTCCATAAACCTGGTTTTTTTGACAAAGGACTTGGTAAACTCGAGATCATTTGGGAAACAAACGAATCAATTTCAAATGGTGAGTATCGTTTGGTCCACGAGGGAGTTTATCTTTCAACAGAAAAGATAAAAAGTCCTTATCGCATTGAATGCCCAACATTCCAATTGCAATAAAGAAATTCAATTGAGTTGGTCTGTTCTTTTTTAAAGGACAGGCCATCTTTACCTAAAGTCAGTGTTTCATTTCTTAAGTTCTAAAACTTGTTAGAAAAACAAGTTGTGAAAAATCCCTAACCTAGCATCTTTTCTCTAATTTCTTTTTTCTGGATAAGGGGAATCTATGAATGAGTTTTACAGAGATGAATGGGTTTGGATCACTGGTGCCTCTTCCGGTATTGGGAAAGAATTAGTAAAACAGGCCTACCAACAAAATGCAAAGGTATTACTAGCCTCTCGCAAGTCCAAAGATTTAGAAATGATCGCGAAAGAACTTGGTTTGGGAAAGGGCAGATATGCGATTGAAAAACTAGATTTAGAAAATTATACGAAAGTTTCTGAATTTGCAAATCGTTCCTTGAAAAAATATGGAACACCAAAAGTGGTAATCCACAATGGTGGGATTAGCCAACGTTCCTTAACTAAAGATACAAATTTAAAAACGATCGAAAAAATTATGAACACTAATTTTTACGGTGCTGTTGAACTAACTCGTGCGATTCTTCCTACAGTTCCAAACCAAAAACAAGTTCATTTTGCAGTGATCTCTAGTGTTGCTGGTAAAATTGGAAGTCCACTAAGGTCAGCATACTCTGCATCAAAATTTGCTCTGGTTGGATTTTTTCATTCGCTACGAGCAGAAGAAGAAAAATCAGGAGTGTTTGTCACTATGGTATACCCTGGTTTTATACAAACCAACATCTCCAAAAATGCATTATTAGGTGACGGAACTTCCACTGGTAAAATGGATTCTGTCATTGAGTCAGGATTACCAGTACAACTTTGTGCACATAGAATCCTACACGCCGTTGCTAATAAACAAAGAGAAGTGGTGATTGCTGGGATAAAAGAAAAGTTTGGATTGTTTTTGCAAACCTTTTTACCATCCTTATTCTTTAATATGATCCAAAAGGCAAAAGTAAGATAAGAGGGATACCAAATTGAAATATAAATTTTTAATAATATTTGTTTCCTTTTTCATCGCTTTAAACATTTATTCACAACAAATCGTTTTGGATTACAAAACTAAATCAAAAGTGAATGAAGTTGAAAGAACCTACCTCCTTGACCTTTTACGTGCAAGGATGGTTAGTGAGTTTAAGCAAGAATTTATATTTGTAGTCGAACATTTTAAAGTAGCAGGGGATTTTGCTTGGTTTCGAGGGACAGCAAAACGAAAAGATGGAAAAGAGATTAACCTGCCAGAAGATTTACCTTACGACTGTTGTCACGTAGAAGCAATGTATAAAAAAGTTAATGGGAAATGGCAAATTGCCGAATCAGCAGCTTTTAGTACAGATGTTTGGTGGGATGGGATCCAACAACGTTATCCCAAAGCATCTAAAGAAATTTTCCAAGACTAATCCATTCGAAGGATATTTTACCTACGAAATTTTGGAAATCTAGGAGGGTTTAGCCATCTACTTTAAAAAAATGAATAGAAATTTCATCAAATAACTCACATGTAGAAGCATGTTACTTGAATTTTTAAACATCGATTCCATCCAAATTTTGAATGATTCAAAAACATGGGATGATGTTCATTTGTCTCTTTTGAACAAAATTAGAGAGGTAGAGACAAAAAAGGAAATCCAATTCCGATTTCATTCTATTCCAAACCAAACGTTTGTTTCCATTGGGCAAAGTATCCTCATCCCACATTTTCGATCTAAAAAAATAAAATCACCTGAGTTTTTCCTGTTTGTAATCCCCAAAGGGATCCTTGTGGGAGAACAAAATATACGGTTGGTTTTGTTCCAGATGATTCCAGAAAAGCAACCTTCTCTACATTTGCGTCTTTTACATGGATTGTCTTCCTTATTGCCTCAAATATTCGACGAACTTATGTTATGCGAAAAAGAAGTGGACGTTCTAGATGTAGTCCAACGCGGCGAATTTAATATGAAACCAAGTTATAAAAATCTCAATCAGTCTCAGATCGCATTTGAACTACAAACTGATTTAGAAAATGGACTAACAGAAAGTGAAGCAAAAATTCGATTGGAAACAATTGGTAAAAACGTAATCGAAAAAGAAAAATCAGTTCCAATGATTTGGAAATTTCTCAAAAGTTTTTTGAATCTATTTGCCGTGTTATTATGGATCGCGACAGCTCTTTGTTTTGTTCCAGGTGTCAATATGCCAGAGTTAGGTGTAGCGATATTTATAGTCATCATGATCAATGGAATATTTTCGTTTTTCCAAGAATCTAAATCCGACAATGCGGTAGAAGCCTTACGTAAATTATTAGCAAATGAATGTCCTGTCATTCGAGAAGGTAAATTAATTACAATCCCAGCTGATGAAATTGTTCCAGGTGATTTAATCGTATTATCCGAAGGTGATGTTGTCCCAGCAGATTGTCGCATCATCGAAGCAGAAGATGTAGAAGTTGATAATTCATCCTTAACAGGTGAATCAACTTCGGCCAGACGATATAAATCAGAAAATGAAATCGTATTAGAAGGGAAGTTTTTATGGTTAGAAATGCCAAACATCCTTTTTGCTGGAAGTTCTCTCATTAAAGGCAAAACAAAAGCCGTTGTATTTGGAACTGGACAAACAACAGAAATTGGGCAAATCGCTGGATTAACTTCTCAAATTAAAAGAGTGGAGAGTCCACTTCAAATACAATTACGACAAACGGTTATATCCATTTCATTGTTTGCATTTTGTATCGGAGTTGTATTTCTAATTTTAGGGTATTGGGTTGCCGGACTTAGTTTTGTTCAGGCCTTTTTGTTTTTTATAGGAATTTTTGTTGCAAACGTTCCTGAGGGTTTGTTACCAACGGTTACTTTATCATTGGCTTTAGGTGTCTCTAGAATGGCAAAACGAAATGCTATCTTAAAAGATTTATCAAGTGTAGAAACATTGGGTTGTACGACTGTTATATGTTCTGATAAAACAGGAACCCTGACTCAAAATCAAATGCGTGTCGTAGAAATTTATTTTGATTCAAAAATGATTTCCCCTGATACGATTTCCCAATTTGAAGGGAGTCAACTTTTGTTAGAATGTGGGTATTACTGTAACAATGCTTCTTTAGAACCAAATCCTCTGGGTGATCCAATGGAATTGTCATTATTGTATTTGTCCTCAGGTAAGGTTCAATATACTTCAGGAAAAAGAATTCTCACAAACGGATTTGATTCGATTCGCAAAAGAATGAGTGTTATCATTCAAAAAGAAAACTTTACGATAGTTTATGCAAAAGGTGGACCTTCCGAAATCCTATCCATTTGTTCTTTTGTTTATGAAAATGGTTCTGTTGTAGCATTGGATGAAAACAAAAGAGCCCAATTACAGAATGCTTCCGATGCTTCGGCGAGATTAGGAAATAGAGTTCTCGCATTTTCTTATAAAATGGCTCCCAACGAAACAATTCCATTCAATCAATCTCAAGTTGAATCAGAGATGATTTATTTAGGGCATTGTTGTTTAGCAGATCCGATTCGTCCAAAGGTCCCTGATGCGATTAAAAAATGCCATACAGCAGGGATTCGGATTCTGATGATCACTGGAGACCACCCTTTAACTGCGGAATCTGTTGGTCGAACCATTGGAATTGGAGGCGAAAAACCTATCGTCATAACAGGTGTTCAATTGGATCAAATGTCTGACATAAGTTTAAAAGAATGGGTAAAAAAAGGAGAACCTATATTTGCAAGGGTTTCTCCTTCACAAAAATTGAGAATTGTCACCATATTGCAGGAATTAGGTGAAATTGTAGCTGTGACTGGAGATGGTGTGAATGATGGTCCGGCATTAAAAAAAGCAGACATTGGAATTGCGATGGGAAAACGAGGAACAGAAGTAGCGAAAGAAGCTGCAAGAATGATCATTGTTGATGATGACTTTGCAACGATAGTTTCTGCAATTGAAGAAGGACGTGGTGTATTTGATAATATTCGAAAATTCTCTGCTTATGTGTTAAATTCAAACCCACAAGAATTGATACCATTTTTACTCTGGGCTATGATCCCTGGTTTTCCACTCTTAATGACAGTTATGGGGGTACTTGCTGTTGATGTTGGAACAGATTTAATACCTGCAATGGGTCTTGGATCAGAACCTCCTGAAAAAGGAATCATGAATAGGCCACCTAGAAATCGGAATCAAAAGTTGATATCATTAGGATTTATACTGAGATCCTATTTGTATGAAGGTTTGCTCTTATTTGGTGCATGTGTTAGTACTTATTACTATTTTGTTTACACTGAATGTGGAGGTGTAATGCCGTCTTCTCCTGAAGGATTGGATATGACAAAAGCAAGTCCAGAGTATTTACAATCATTAACAGCATTTTTTTTCCCAACGATAACTGTTCAAATAGGCAATGTTTTAAGTAAAAGATCTAGAATTGAATCTGTATTTCAGATGGATTTGTTTTCGAACCGAATCGTATGGATTGGAATTGGTTTTTCAATTTTATTGTGTTATTTATTTTTTTATACAGAACTTAGTTCAATCTATTATTTTTCTCCGTTGCCATTTCATGTTTACGGATTTGCCTTCCACGGAACGCTGGTTTTATTATTGTATACGGAAACAGTGAAATACTTTCGAAGAAAAAAAATGAAGTTATCTTAGATCAATTTGCTCATTACATTCGGCAAAGTACTAGTGTCATGTTACAGTGTTCGCATGGTCTTTTGTTAGATGGTTTTTAAAAGTATTTCTTGTTTTGATAAGGAACTCTTGTGATTGGAAAACGAGTATTAATCGCTGAAGATGACGCAGTATTAGGTTTCTATTTAAAACAAAGATTAACAGAACTAGGATACAATGTGGTGCTAACAAAAGATGGTAAAAAAGCACTGCAAACCTATTTAGACAATCCTTTTCCAGTTGTGATCACCGACTATGAAATGCCGGGAATGAATGGAGATGAGTTAATTTCCGCATTAAAAACTGGCGATGTAGAACCTGTTATCATTATGATCACAGGGAATCAGAATCCAAAATTCATAGTAAAAATAATGAAACTTGGGATTTTTGATTATATTATAAAACCCATCCAGGATTTTGAAATCGCAATTAAAATCAAACGTGCATTTGAATTTCACGAAATGAAACGTATAGAAGTAATTTCAAGAAAAGAACAACAGTTACGTTTAGAAGGTCAATTAGAATGGATCCAGTGGAAGGAAAAAATGACTTCTATTGGAAAATTCAAACGAGAGAATCAAAATTTATTTGAAAGTTTAAAACATAGTTTTTGCCAGGGAGCTGGTTTTGGCGCTCTTGTTTCCATTTTAAAAATGGTAACGGATACATCTGATTTTGATGGAAAATTTTATAAGATCGATTCTGAACTTATGGAGTTAATACAAATTAATGCAGAGATGGCTGAAAAATCTTTAAATAAATTTGTAGAAATAGATTCTTTAATTTCAAACCAACCAAAACTAGAAATATTTTCTTTGAAACAACTTTATGAGGAAATCAAAACATGGATTGGTGAATTAGAGCCGATCTTACGAATCCAAAATCATGAAATAATCGTGAGTGATTTTAATCTCAATCATTCACATTTTTTGGTTTCCATTAGCAAAGATTGTTTTAAAAAATCTTTTGTTGAGATAGTAACAAACGCATGTAAGTTTTCTGTACCAGACTCCACCATCACAACGATTCTAAAATTCGAAAATGATTGGTTTAAATGTGCAATTTATAATGAACCTATCGTTAATTATGATGGCAGCAAAGGGATTCCTATTGAATCTGAAAATCTTATCTTTGAACCATTTTATCGATTATCAAAATCAGTATTTGAAAAGTATCAAACCTTGGATTTTGGTTTAGGTTTAAGTTATGTTGATAATTGTATTAAAAAACATAATGGAAAAATTTCCATATTCAATATCAAAGATCATTTGGATTGGGATGGGAAACCAAAAACCAAAGTAGCGTTTCAGTTAGCACTACCTGTGCAAAATGAAACATCACTCTGATAGACTACCGAGAAGAGTGATTCGTCTTATAGGTTCTTAGATTCAATCGATCAGGTGTAAAATGGTGTCTAGTTTGTTCAGTCGAAAAACCGTTCGGATCAATTTATTGACACCTGAAATTTTCAATTGGAGATTTTGAGATTCAAGTGCGGAATGGTATTTCATTAATTCACCAATCGTTGCACTGTCTAAAGACATCGTGATTTCTGAAAAATCAAGTTGGATGTCTTCTTTCGTATTTTGAATGGTAGACATAATCCTTTCACGGAACCCACTCAAACCATCGAAGGATATATCTTCGTTTTTGATTTTAACCACGACAGCCAATGTTTTCTCTTTTTGATTCGTATTGGTAATTTTGAAAGAATTTTTCACGACAAAATAGAATTTCTGTCTTGTTTTTTATGATTCTTTTTGTTGGAATAGGCTCTTACTTATGTCTGTCAGCGATCGCCAACTGAAATTGATTAAGGAAGCCGCCGAGTTACTTGTCATGGAACACCGCCTAACAACTGATGATGCAGTTTTAGTGATTTCGTCTGCTTTGAAAAAAGAACTTTCAGCAAGGCAAACAAGTTTTGAAAAGTTGGAAAAAGGTTCAAAGATTGATCGTACTAGTTTTATACGAAGTGTTGTGAAACACGTCCAAATTTCTCTCGAGAGTAATCCTTATTGGCGTTCGCATAATTTAGACAAATCAATTGAAAACTTTTACCAAGTCCTTCACAAACAATGGGACTAATT
The DNA here is from genome assembly GCF_040833965.1 of Leptospira sp. WS39.C2. Taxonomy (NCBI): domain Bacteria; kingdom Pseudomonadati; phylum Spirochaetota; class Leptospiria; order Leptospirales; family Leptospiraceae; genus Leptospira; species Leptospira iowaensis. Next base: position 2,945,222 of record NZ_CP162142.1, on the reverse strand, counting down.
TGCATTCATATCTTTGTTAATACCGTCAGTTTCACAGTAATATAATGTTGGAAATACTTTTGTGCGAAACAATTCCATAGAAAAGTTTTGGGATTCCATTGGTAAAAAATCTTCTTTTTCTATGGCAAACGTTCCATAATCAGAAACTTTGTTATCACTTCCAATGATCAAACATTTGATCCTAGCAAAATTTGCGATGGTTGATCCTTGGTTTTGAATTTGCCCCGTAATCACTGTCCCTTTGTTTTTAACTTTTTTCAGTTGGACTGACTGTAAGATTAAATTTGGACGAGATATTTCACCTTGGTAAGTTGTTGCAGACACTGTGATTTGGTAATGGTGGTACTTCGGAATTTCAGACCATAGAACTTCGAAAATAACAGATTCATTATTTTCGATAAGATTTTTTTCACCATAACCTTCACTGGATGCAATCGTTGTACCATCTTCATTGTATAAAGTCACTGTGAATTTTGGCATCAAGATCACAAAACCACTCGTGTTTGTGAAAGTACCAACAAAGTATGAATTTCCAATTGTGTCCGGAAATTCATTTATATAATAAAAATCTCCTTGTGGATTGATTTCTGTCGAACTTGCACTTGGGTCTATGACTATGTTTGTGTCTTCTTCTTGGGTGGTTGTAGAATTCATATTGGATTGGAACACGGAGGTAAAAATACTTCCAAGAATGGTCCATCCAAGAATGACAGAAATGAATATATATTTGTATTTTGATAATGGGGAAGAGTCGGTATTTTTAGTAGTACCATACACCTTTGGTGGAGGTGAATCATAATTGGCACCTGTTGGAAGTTTGTCGAAACAATCGGAACAACGATAAATAGTTGCCGACTCACGATAAATATTGTTACTGCCACAACTAGGGCACTGTAAAGAATTTGTCATTTTTTTACCGTTTATACTTGTATCTGTCTTATTTTATAAATCAAGTCAGAAATTATTTTCCTAATTTCTTGAATTTGAAAATTTGAAGACCATAATTGGCAACATCGTATCTGGTAAAGGGTATTGTTCTTTGAGAACATATTCACAATTGTTTAGGCAATTCGAAGTTACAAAAGGGTTTGGAATGGGAAAAGGTGAGGGTGGTAATTCCAGAAAAACAAATGTATTGATTTGTTGTTGTGATAGGAAAATACCTAATTGATTTTCTTTTGGATGGTTTCGGATGAGGACTAAGTTTTTATTTTCTTCGATAAGTGGGAGAGCCACAAAACTAAAATCAGAATTGTTAAATACGAAAGTATCTTCTTTTAAATTTTTTAGAGCAGACAAAGTGTTGGTTTGGAATTTTGAGATTTTTATTAGTTCTTTTGTTTGGTAGTTCCATTGGTAAGTCGAATAAATGCATACAAACACAAGTAAGATGAAAAACCCTTTTCTGAGGATGGTTGTTTCATTTGGTAACGATTGGATAGAGAACGCATAATATGGAACCAAACAGTATAAATACCGAGGAGTATTGTGTCCACCTGTATTAGGAGAAAGTATTATAAGGAAACAAGTCATTAAAACTAAGACAAAAAAACGAAGTGGAAATTTTTTCTGAAATAAAAACAGAAATAGAAGAATGATGAATACAGAAAAAACGGGAATCTGTTCTACGAGTAAACGGAATAAATACAGAACAACTTCTGGATTCCAGTGGAAGGTTGCATTTTTAAGAAGCCGAAGTGGAAGGGGTGTTTCGTAATATAAATAGTTTCCACTCACAAAACAAATCAAAAACAAAAAAAACCAAACGAGGTATTGTTTCCAAATTGTTTTCCATTCAAAAAATAAGGGAATAAGGCAGAGCACCGATAAAAATTCCGGCCGCATCCAAACTAGAACCACGGAAATAAAGGAAGCCAATACGATGTGTTTTTTATGGAAGCAGTAAAATAAAAAAATCTCTAAAAAAAATACAAAAACTGTGTCATGAATTAAATCGATATAAATGGGTAATGAAGAACCAAACAGAAGTAGCATGGTCTGTAAATGATCTCTTTTGATTCTATGGAATAACCAAATAGTCCCAAAAAATAGGATAAGTTGTACAATCTGTATCCCTAGTTTACCCAAAAAGAAATATATGGGAGCAAATAAAATTGGGTATAAATTTGGAAAAGTGGAGTCAATTCTAGAGTTTGTTAGATGGAAAAATACATTGGGTATTGGGAAAAAAAATAAATTTGGGTCATTACTAAATTGTGAGTATGGAAGTTGTGTGGAACCTTTCAGAACTTGTTTGATTTGCCATTCAAATAATGAAAAATCAGAAAAGGCAACGATACTCAAAGTTTTGAATAAAAGATAAGAGATGGCTAAAAATCCAACTCCATAAAAGAAACCTATTGCTTTTTTTGACTGGATCATGTGGAATCGAAACTATCACATATTTGATTTTTCCCAAGTATCATCAATGAAAAAAGTATTTTCTCATCCAAAATGGAGGTCCTTATTAAAGATTTTTCTCTTCATTTGTTTATTTTCCACGTTTACTTTTCTCATTCGGTTTTTGGATGAAAACATTTTCGAATACAATGCACCTTATGGTTATTTCCATTACCCACCGAATCGTACACTTCCTTTTTTCAGGAAAGGCGAAGCAGAAGCTGGTGTGATTGGAGAATTTGGAATTCGTGAATCCAGTCAAAAAACAAAAACTAACTGCAATTATATGCTATTGGGTGATTCACAGACGTTTGGTTCTGGTATATTTTGGGAAGATTCATTTTCTGAAATTCTCAATAGAGAAACAAACTGTCAGTGGACCAATATAAGTATGCCTGGCTTTACTTTAGAGAACGAATATGCAATTTATTTAGTTTCGAAAAACAAAGTCCAGTTTGAACATCTGTTTCTTGTGATTTATGGGAATGATATTTATGAAACAGGTGATACACCAGATTTCATTCATTTTGTCGACAAACAAAAATGGTATACGCAACTTTTGGGTTTTTTCCTTCCAGAAAGGACAAGGATGTATTTAAAAAAAGAATATTTTGGATCCGTACAAACTCGTATGGAAAAGGAAATTGAAAAATTTGCAAATACGAAATATGAGAAACACAAAAATAAAGTTCAGAAAAAAAAATCTGATATTGAAGTTGGAGACGAGGATTTTTTTTCCTTCCGCACACTTTATTCTATTAGTCCAAATTATTTTAAAGAGTCATTGGACGTACGTTCGGTATCTCAAAAAAACTTTCGAAGATGGAAACGGATTTTAGAGAAATTCCATAATGAACTAAATAAATCAAATAAAAAGTTAACATTTGTTTATATCCCTCTTGATGTGGAATTTGATCCGATTCGGTACCAAGTATATGAATCCATCGGATTTCCTATGCAATCAAATTGGTTAAAGGGTGATTCAGAATTTATACAAGAATTACAGTCGATTTCAAAAACATTTGGAACTAATCTCATCGATATGCGTTTTGTTTTTAGAAAACAAAAACATCTTTTGCAAAAAGAAGACATCCACTTCAATGAAAAAGCAAATCGTTTGATTGCGGATACAATTAAAAAATCGTTATGATACATCCAAAAGTATGAAAAGCATTCGTTTTACTAAATTGGGGTTATTTATATTGCTTTTGATTGGAAATTCTGACGCAGTTTCTAATTATGGGAAATTACTTTTTTTAAAAGATTACAATCGCAGTAAAACTATAAATGAATGTTCGTTTGAATATTCAATTGAGGAAACAACAATTTTGGAGTCTGAAGATAAACCAATGATTGATACAAAAAATATTTCTAATAGTATGTTATTATTCATATACACAGTTTTGGTTCTCGGCTTTGTGTTGGTTCCATTTCCAAAGAATCGAAAATTTCAAAAATGTTTTTTAAGGACTGATTCGGAAATCCCAGAAAAATGTATCGATACGTATTCTGATGGTTCTAGGTTAGAAACCTTCAATTTTTTTGAGGGAGAGGTTTTGGAGAAGTTTATCTACTTTGATCCATCAAACAAGAAAATTAAAGAAATCGAAAACTTTGGAGAAAAAGGAATAATTATCAAATGAATGGGGAAACACATTACGGCAATTAGTCTTTAGAGATTACTTTCGTAACTTCTCGCCAGTTCAGTATGTTATTCTAATTCATTTCTAAATTTTTTAAGATTGGACAATCGGGTCTATGGTCTCCATGGCAATTGTGCACTAAGTGTTTTAAAGTTTCTGCCATATCTTTGATTTGTTTTAATTTTAAATTGAGTTCTTCTAAGTGTTTTTCTGCGAGTTGTTTCACTTGTTTGCTACTTCTGGATTTGTTTTTCCAAAGTCCAAGTAAACTTTTGATGTCTTCTAAGGAAAATCCTAGTTCTCTGGATCGTTTGATAAACCGTACATAATGTACATCATCATCTGTATACATTCGGTATCCATTGTCATTGCGTCTAGTTTCTGGAATGAGACCGATACTTTCATAATGGCGGATGAGTTTTGCTCCGACTCCAGAAGACTTTGAAATTTCCCCAATATTCATAAATATGTACCTCAATTTTCTAAAAAAAATGTAAAAATACGTAAAAAAAATGAAATCGACTATTGACCTTCCAACGATTGGAAGGTTTACACTGAGATTCATGATAACAAAGGAGTTAACATAAAACAATGAAAAATCTAATACAAATCGCTGTTTTTTCAGCGTTCCTAGCGATCCAACCAACGTTCGCGCATGGAGAACATAAACCTGGTCCCAATGGTGGGGTCATCCGAATGCCAGGTGCATTTCACACAGAAGTTTTGGCCTACCAAAATCTCGGATTTAAAGTGTATCTTTTGGATATCAATTTTGAAAATCCGACTTCCAAGAATTCGAATGTGAGTGCTACCATAGTGAATGTCGGCAAAGAAGTCAGACTCAAGTGTTCTGGTCATCCAGATCATTTTTACTGTGAATTACCCCAAGGGGTCACTCTAACAGAAGGTGAGTTACACCTATCTCCTGTTTGGAAAGGGCAAAAAGGCGCAGAAGTAAAATACAAACTGCCATTAAACGAAAAAAAAGAAGAGAAGAAGGAGCATCACCATGGTTAATTATCAGATCGAAGGAATGACTTGTACACATTGTAAAAAAACAGTGGAGAAAATATTTGCAGATAATGGCAGACAAGCAACTGCAGATGTTGATTCTAAAATTGTTTCGGTGAATGAAACTCTTAAGGAAGAAGAATTGGAAACACTCCGGATCCGTTTGAGTGAGGATGGATACACCCTTGGTAACCTTAAATAAAACAACAGAACATACGTTAGATCTTTTTGGAATGACTTGTGCCAATTGTGCCCTTCGCATTGAGAAGGGCCTTGGTAAGTTATCTGGGGTAATGGACGTAAGGGTTAATTTTGCAAGAGAGTCTGTATTCCTTCGAGCGGAAGAAACGGTAACTGTGGATTCACTTTTGAATACAGTGGAGTCTCTTGGTTACCAAGCAACGGAACATGATCCGAACAAACAATCGGAGACAGAGAAAAAACAGAAAGATCACATTCGAGTATTAAAAATTCGATTTATCTTATCTCTTTTGTTTTCCCTCCCATTGTTTTATGGAATGGTGACACATTTCCAATTTTTATCCTTCCTTCCTATGCCTCATATTTTGATGGACCGATGGGTACAAATGATTCTTGCAACTCCTGTTCAATTTTTGATTGGATTTCCATTTTACCAATCAGCATACCGAGCCCTGCGGAATGGAACAGCCAATATGGATGTCCTTGTCGTGATCGGAACAACAGCTGCTTACGGATATAGTATTTTTGGAAAAGATTTATATTTTGAAACCTCGGCTGTCCTCATCACGTTTATCTTAGGTGGTAAATGGATTGAACATGTAGCAAAGGGAAAAAGTAGTGATGGGATAAAAGCCCTTCTTTCACTTCGTCCAGAAACTGCCACAGTGAAATCAAATGGAGTTTGGACAGAAGTTCCCAATGAATACTTAAAACAAGGTGATTTGGTTCTCGTGAAAGCGATGGAGCGATTTCCAATGGACGGGATTGTAGAGGAAGGGGAAAGTTATGCCGACGAATCCATGTTAACTGGCGAAAGTATGCCAGTGGAAAAAAAACTAGGAGATTTGATTCTTGGTGGAACGGTGAATGGAAATGGATCACTTGTTGTGAAAGCCATGAAGGTAGGAAACGATACCACTTTATCCCATATCATTAAATCCGTAGAAGAATCTCTCGGAACTAAAGCACCTATCCAAAGAATTGCAGATCAAATCGCAGCTTACTTTGTGCCAGTTGTGATTGCGATTAGTGTTTTAGATTTTTTAGTTTGGTATTTCCTCTTGGTACCAGGAGCAATCACAAGGATCGAAACGAGCATTGCGATCCTTGTGATTGCTTGTCCCTGTGCACTTGGTCTTGCCACACCGATTTCACTTTTAGTGGGAACAGGAAGGGCTGCCAAACGAGGAGTGCTCTTTCGAAGTGCAGAAGCGTTGGAATCGGTATCAAAAATCAATACGATTTTTTTTGATAAAACAGGTACGTTAACGGAAGGAAAACCAAAGGTAACGGATGTTTTAGCTGTCGGCATTTCGGAGGAAAAAAGATCTTTAGTATTTGGTCATGTGCTAGCAATGGAAGAAACTTCCGACCACCCACTAGCAAAAGCCATATTGGCTTTTGGAAAGGAGAAACAATACCATTCAGGTAACGCGGATATGGTGAAGACCATCACTTTCCCTGGTGGTGGCATCCAAACTGAATTGGAAGGAAATGTTTATTTTGCCGGTAAACAAGTGTTTGTGGAAGAAAACGGGTTTGTGATTCCAGAAACGATGCGAAGTGGTGTGGAAGATTGGACAAAGGATGGTGTGAGTTTGGTGTTTGTTGGGATACGTGGGAATTTACAAGGTATGATTGTTTTTAGAATCGAAGACCAAATTCGTGATTCTGCAAAAAAAGCAATTGCCGATTTACGATCCATTGGAGTGGAACCCATCCTACTTACTGGTGACAATCCAACAGCAGCAAACAAGGTAGCAAAATCAGTTGGGATTAACTCAGTGTATTCAAGTCTTTTACCTGAAGAAAAAGCAAAGATTTTAAAACAACTTAAAGTTGCGAATGTACATAGCGCCATGGTAGGGGATGGAATCAATGATGCTCCTGCACTTGCTTCCGCTGATGTAGGGATTGCGATGGGCACTGGATCGGACATTGCGATTAACACAGCCGATGTGGTGCTTGTGAATGGCGATATACAAAGGATAGTGGACCTCATACGAATCGGAAAAGATACAGTACTCAATATCCGCCAAAATTTTGGTTGGGCTTTGGGTTACAATTTAATCGGGATTCCTATTGCTGCTTCAGGACTACTTGCTCCATGGGTGAGTGGTGCAGCCATGGCATTCAGTTCTATATCCGTTGTTTTGAATGCCCTTCGGATGAGTCGTTGGAAATAAAAAATAAAATGAGAAACTCTAGGAACTAATCTGTGGACATTCTGTTTTTAAAACCTCCTTCCCAATTCGAATCTTTTGTTAAAGAGTTTTGGATTTGGAAGGAGGTAAACGCAAACCAACTACCATGGATCATACCGTCTTACGAGTGTGAGATGGTTTTTCATTTTGGTGACCCAGCAATGGTGGAAACGGAAACTGGTGAGACATTTTACTTACCAAAATCTCATTTGGTTGGCCCCCAAACAAGAAGGTGGCGGGTCCTTTCCAAATCTCTATTGAATTTAGTTTCTATCCGTTTTTATGTAGGGGGAATTTATTCTCTATTCTCCAAAGAAGGATCAGAATTAAAAAACCAATTCCCCGAGATACAAGCAAACGATCGTTTGGTTTCTATTATACAAAACTCCAAGAAGCAAGATATGAATGTGGTGGAAGGAAAAATTGTCGAAGCCCTAACGGAGTATTTAAGATCGTATCCAGGAAAACCTTCAGAGGTTCCCGCCTATGTTCGATTTGCTTTATTGGAACTAACGAGGCCCAAAACTAGTATCAACCCTCTTGCAAAAAAACTAGGAATCACTCGTAAACAATTAGAGCGAAAATTCCAAGAAGTGGTGGGCCTGAACCCTTCGGAATATCGTTCTGTGCATCGTGTCTTGTCCCTTGTTCGCAATCCTGAACATTACCAAACCAAGAATCCGAATTTACGGCTGACAGACCTTGCTCAAAATTTTGAATACTCAGACCAATCCCATTTCACCCATGATTTCAAACGAAATTCTGGAAGTATTCCCAAAGATTGGTTTGCAGAATATGAAAAAATGTCTCATTTTTACAAGCACGGACCGGGGGAGGAGTGATAGGATATGGGCATGATCCAAAACATAATCGATTTCGTAGGGAAATCTAAATCGAATATCAGACTACGTAGTTTGTGTTCCGCAATCACTCGAGGTGACAAAGATAGTTTTGATTTGTTACTTTCTGATATAGAACTAAAAAAAAATTGTTTATCAGAATCAGCCTTATTACTCGGGCTTGCCGTTGTCGAAGTTTCTGATATCTATTTTTTAAAACGATTACTTTCCATTGGTCTAAACCCAGATGAACCAGATAACATGGGTTTGTATCCAATTCATAAAGCTACCGAAGCTGGGAACATTGAAGCAGTGGAAGTATTACTCTATGCAGGTGCCAATCCAAATGCTGCAGATCCGAATGGGGTTACCTCCTTACATATCGCAAATAGTTTTGATGGACTTGGAGAATTGTCTGATTTACTGATTCGAATGGGTGCTAATGTCTACCAAAGAGACAATCTTGGAAAACGTTATTTGATGTAGCGATTCGTTCTTGTCGTACAACTGGGTGGCGAAATCTTTACGAATATGATTGGAACACCTTTTACGAAACAAGCTACAAAACTCCTCCTCCTTGGCTCAGGGGAACTAGGAAAAGAGGTGGCAATTGAAGCCAATCGTTTGGGTGTCCATGTCATAGCGGTGGATCGTTATCCCAATGCACCTGCCATGCTTGTGGCACAAGAATCTCGTGTCATCAATATGCTCGATCCAAAAGAACTCGAGGCCACCATACGCGAGTTAAAGCCTGATTATGTTGTCCCTGAAATTGAAGCCATCCATACAGAAACTTTGGTTCGTTTAGAAGCTGATGGTTTTAAAATCGTTCCTAGTGCCAAAGCTGTGAACCTAACGATGAACCGCGAAGGCATTCGTAACTTTGTAGCAAAAGAATTGGGTCTTAAAACTTCAACATATCTTTTTGCCGATACCAGTGAAGGTTTTACAAAAGCTGTCCATACCATTGGTTTCCCTTGTGTTGTGAAACCCATCATGAGTTCTTCTGGAAAAGGCCAGAGCCTTATCAAAACCGAATCTGACATTCAAAAAGCCTGGGACTACGGACAAACGGGGGGCCGCACAGGCAAAGGGAAAATGATCATCGAAGAATTCATTCCTTTTGATTTTGAAATCACATTACTCACAATCCGTCACGTTGGTGGCACTAGTTTTTTACCACCCATTGGGCATAGACAAGTGAACGGGGATTATGTGGAGTCTTGGATGCCCCAAGCAATGACTGACATAGCTTTACAATCAGCAAAAGAAATTGCAGAGAAGGTAACAACGGGACTTGGTGGTTTTGGAATCTTTGGTGTAGAACTTTTTATCAAAGGGGACGAAGTGTACTTTAGTGAGGTTTCTCCAAGACCGCATGACACGGGCCTTGTCACCCTCATCTCACAAAATATTTCCGAATTTTCTCTTCATGTAAGAGCACTGCTTGGGCTTCCCATTCCCGAACTCATTTTCCAAACACCTGCAGCAAGTTCTGCGATACTTCTAGAAGGAGATACAAAATCACCACAGTATGTGGGTCTTGGTGAAGCTTTGTCGATTCCAGGGGTTGACATTCGGATTTTTGGAAAACCAGAAGTTGTTGGAAAACGCCGAATGGGTGTTAGCTTGGCAATAGGTAAATCAATTGAAGAAGCAAAAGAAAAGGCAAATCGAGGAAGGGACTTCATCCAATTAAAATCGTCTGAAGCGAAATGATGTTATCAGGAAGTCATTTTATGGGATTGTGATTGGATCCATATTCTCATAAAATTAGATCATGATTCGATTTGAATCGGAATGTGATTAGAGCTGTATAGGATTGTTATTTCAAAGTTTCGGTTTGGTTGATGGTTTGGGTTTTGAAATTGGTCATTTTGTCTTCGTAGATACTTGTTTCTCCATAAGGCAAAAAGGCATTATCATAATGTATGGCTAGGTATTTGGAACTATGTCCAAACCCTCGGATGAGTTCTGATTCTATCGTATCAAAATCATAAAACTCAATCGAATCCATGTACTGTCCATCGTGTAATAAATTGAGAAAAATCACAAACTTCCCAGCATGTTTTAAGATTTTTAACGCAAATAACATTTCTCTGAGTTTTAATAAGTAGAGGTAAGGACGCATATTCCTTGCCATGACTAATTTTTGTTCTGCTTCACTCACATCACGAAGTGCCAATCGAATAAATGCTTTCGTTTGCGTTTTTTCTTTGTCTCTTGATTTGCGACCGAGTAACTCAAGTTCACTACGAACCAGTGTTATGTTTTTGCTAAGGATTTTATCATAGAGTTGGATGAGTTGGTATTGTGTAGAGCGAACTGAGAGATAGGCATCTCCATATTTCCCTTGGATATGAAGGCTTTTGAAACGGAGGTATTCATCGATGATGTTACGGTATTCTAATTTTTCATTGGAATCACCCAAATGGATGATGCTGGAATCAAGCGAGCGAACAAGCAGGTAATTTTCTTCTGCACCAAAGGCCACTTGTAAGTTTCCATTGGAATGGGTTTTTGTCCCCCAAAGGATACAGATGCCTCCTAGTAGATACAAAAGTAAAGTTCGCACAGTACAGTTTCGGCCTCGGAAGGGGTTAAAAGAAGTTCATAATATTCCTTCGTTTCTTTCCTTACAATTATGTCAGGAATGGATCACGAAATTCACAAAAAAACTCACGTAGTTCCATTTCTTTCTACTCGTCCTCTCGGAACCTCTAGGCATCTTGGTTTTATCCCTACTCACCTTTCGGAAATGATATGATCAAAATCTCTGGCTTAAACAAACAATTCAATGGCAACGTTTTATTCGATGACTTACAATTTAGCGTCAACCGCGGGGAAAGGGTAGGTCTTGTTGGGCGTAATGGGCATGGGAAATCAACCCTTGTCCAAATCATCCAAGGGAAAACGGAACCCGATTCTGGGAACATCACCATCCCAAAAGGATACCGAATCGGCCACTTGGAACAACATTTAGTTTTCACCAAACCTACCGTACTCGAAGAATGTGCACTTGGACTTCCAGAAGGAGATGAGTACGAAACTTGGAAGGTGGAACGAATTTTATTTGGACTTGGGTTTTCGGAAAAAGACATGGAACGTAGCCCTGATGAATTTTCTGGTGGTTACCAAATCCGAATGAACTTAGCAAAACTTTTGGTTTCTGCTCCCGATATGCTGATCTTAGATGAGCCAAACAACTACTTAGACATTGTCACCATACGTTGGTTAGAGGAGTTTCTCCGCGAATGGGAAGGAGAGATCATCCTCATCACACACGATAGAAGTTTTATGGACAGTGTTGTGACTCATACCGTTGCCATCCATCGCACGAAAGCAATCAAAGTGCAAGGTGACACAGAAAAATTATACACACAAATCAACCAAGCCGAAGAAATTTATGAAAAAACTCGTTTGAACGAAGCAAAAAAACGAAAACAAGAAGAGATGTTCATTGCGAAGTTTAAAGCTAAAGCAAGTTTTGCGAGCCGTACCCAATCACGTGTGAAAAAATTAGAAAAACAAGGGGAAATGAAAGCACTTGATACCATTGAAGATATGGAATTATACTTCAATAGTGCACCTTTTTCCGCCAACCAAATGTTAAGCGTAGAAGATGTATCTTTTTCCTATGATGGAAAATCTCCTTATTTGTTTGAAAATTTTTCCATCAGTGTAGGGCCAGAAGATCGGATTTGTATCATTGGAAAAAACGGAAAAGGAAAATCAACCCTTCTCAAATTGATTGCAGGGGAACTCACACCTGTATCTGGGGGAGTGAAAAAACACCCCATTTTGAAGGAAGGATACTTCGGACAAACGAACAAACTCAACATGAATGAAAGTAATACGGTTGTGCAAGAAATTATGAGTGCCGATCCAAACTGTTCCGAAGGGAAAGCTCGTAATATTGCTGGTGGTTTGATGTTCTCGGAAGACCTTGCCTTAAAAAGAATCAAAGTGCTTTCTGGGGGAGAAAAAAGCCGAGTGTTACTTGGGAAAATTCTTGTGACACCTTGCCACTTACTTTACTTAGATGAGCCCACAAACCACTTGGACATGCAATCCTGTGACTCCCTAATTGAAGCGATCGATAATTTTGATGGATCTGTGATTATGGTTACCCACAACGAAATGCACTTGCGTGCTGTGGCCACAAAACTAATTGTATTCGATGATGACCGAGTTTTTGTCTATGATGGTGGTTATGACGACTTCCTCAGTGACATTGGCTGGAAGGATGAAACCGTTTGAAACCAATCCTAACTGTAAAACAAGTTTCCAAGTCCTATGACAATGGTTTCCAAGCACTGAAATCAGTGAATTGGGAAGTGGGTGAAGGGGAAATCCATGCCCTTCTTGGACCCAATGGTGCTGGGAAAACCACTTTAATCAATTTGATCTGCGGAATCGTTTCACCTACTTCTGGTGAGGTGAAAGTTGATGGACATGATATCATCCAAGAGTTTAAAAAAACAAGATCTCTCATTGGTCTTGTCCCTCAAGAACTGAGTGTCCATGCCTTTGAAACCGTTTGGGCGAGTGTGAGTTTTACTCGTGGTTTGTATGGAAAACCGGCCAATCCAAAATACATCGAAGATGTTTTGAAATCCCTTTCCCTTTGGGACAAAAAAGACCAAAAGATCATGACACTGTCAGGTGGGATGAAACGAAGGGTGCTCATCGCCAAAGCATTGTCACACGAACCAAAAATTTTGTTTTTGGATGAACCAAGTGCAGGTGTGGACGTGGAACTCCGAAAGGACATGTGGAAAATTGTGGAGTCCCTTCGAAAAAATGGAGTAACGATTATCTTAACCACACATTATATCGAAGAAGCAGAATTGATTGCTGATCGAATTTCTGTGATTCGTAAGGGAGAAATTTTCCTTACCGAAAACAAAGACAAACTCATGAAACAATTGGGAACCAAACAATTGCGTATTGAAATAAAAAAATCGATCAAATCCATACCAAAGTCTTTGTCCAAATATAAATTAGAACTTTCCGATAACAATTCAGCTCTTGTTTTTACTTATGACCGTTCCGATGATAGCAGTTTGATCACTAAACTTTTGGATGATCTCAAAAAAGAAAAAATCCAATTCAGTGATTTGAGTACAAAACAAAGTAGCTTAGAAGAAATTTTTGTTCAGTTATTACAGGAGGCTGTATGAATTTCCATGCAATCCAATCAATTTACCAATTTGAAATGGCTCGTACATTTCGAACCCTTTTGCAAAGTATTGCCTCTCCTGTACTTTCCACTTCCTTGTACTTCATTGTGTTTGGATCGGCCATTGGATCTCGGATCCAAGAGATAGATGGGATCCATTACGGAAGTTTTATCGTGCCAGGCCTTGTGATGTTGTCACTCCTTACAGAAAGTATCTCCAATGCATCCTTTGGAATTTATTTTCCAAAGTTCAATGGAACCATTTACGAAATCCTTTCGGCACCTGTGACCATGTGGGAAGTGGTGATTGGTTATGTGGGAGCTGCTGCCACCAAGTCCCTCATGTTAGGTGTATTGATGTTGATTACAGCATCCTTTTTTGTTCCTATCCGCATTGACCATCCGTTTCTTATGGTATTTTTTCTCCTCTTAACTTGTATTAGTTTTAGTTTGTTTGGATTTGTGATTGGGATATGGGCAGATAGTTTTGAAAAATTACAAATGATTCCGATGCTTGTCATCACTCCACTTGTGTTTCTCGGTGGGAGTTTTTATTCGATCCAAATGTTGCCAAGTTTTTGGCAAAAAATCAGTATGTTCAACCCAGTATTGTATTTGGTGAGTGGGTTTCGTTATAGTTTTTTTGAAAGGGCAGATGTGGCATTGTCTGTGAGCATTACAATGATCCTTGTTTTTCTCTCGGTTTGTTTATTTGTAACATGGCTAATCTTTCGCACAGGTTATAAAATCAAAAATTAAGATACAAGGAATCTTCGATTCTTTTTTCTCTTCCCCTTAGGAAATAGATCCAAAACTTATTTTTTGGTGAGGGTCCTAAGGTCGGAAACTAACCTTTGTATGTCGCCAGTTCCTTTGGCACGATAAATCCCACGTAAGTATTTTTTCCCATCAAACAAAAAGATATTCTCTGTATGCACAAATTCATATTTGTTTTTCTCTACAGAAAATCCTTCGACTTCGGCACCACAGGTGGTTTTGGCAAAACTCTCAATGGAGGAAAGGTCTCCTGTATAAAAATTCCAATTGGGATTTTGGATTTTATATTGGGAACGATATTTGGAAAGAACGTCGGGTGTGTCTTCTTTTGGATTGATGGAGATGGAATGGATTTCTAAGTTTGGAAACTCAGCCAAATTGGGTTGGATTTGGACCATATTCCTTGTGATAAAGGGACATACCCCTCGGCAAGTGGCATAAAAAAAGAAAACCAAACTTATGTTCTGTGAACTTTCTCGTAGAGATACTTTGTTTCCCAATTGGTTTGTGAGTAAAAAATCCTTTGGGATTTGTTTCAATTCAGAAAGGGCACTGGGGTCTTTTGGCCAAACAGGATCAAAATCCTTTCCTAAAAAATAGGGTAGGGTACTTGGTTCGGGAGTAGATTCTCCCTTAGAACAATGGAAAGATAATAACAATCCTAGTAGGATGAGTGAAAGGGAGAGTATTTTACTTTGTTGGTATGGATGCATTGTTTTTAAAAGAATGGGATCTACATTTTAAAGTAGGATTCTAAACTTCGGCAATTCAAAGTTTGGTGGTTTCCTTGGGATCGGTGGTTTTGGTTTGATTCGAATCAGCTTCGGGCACGGGTTCGCAGAGTTTACTCCCTGGCCTTCCGAAACTTTCTCCTGTTTCCAAAAATACATGGTTCAAATAAATTTGGCCACGTTTGTTCCACTTCTTTGCCACTTTCGGTTTTCCCGATGCAAAAAAAGTTTGGTAACTGGCCATCTGACCATTGTCATAGTATTCAAAATGTTCGCCCACAGGGATTCCCATTTCATACTCTGATGATTGCCTGACTTTACCAGAGGGAAAATAAGAAATTTGTTTTCCGTGTTTTTGCCCATAACGGATGTTCCGTTCTTCCAAAACAATCCCAGAAAACGTTTTTACCGTATAACTCCCGTGAGGGACACCTTTGTAATATTCCGATTCATAGGTTTCTGATAAGATGGGATTTTCCGTTACAAAAATCCCTGTAAACGGTTTTCCCTTGAACAATAGGAAACCGTTTTTGTCTTCTGATAGATCTTTGTTTCCCGCATCCACCCTTAGTTTGCCACAAGACAAACAAAGGAGGAGGATAAGGAGAGAAGAGAGAAAGTAAGTTCGAACCAAAGGCAGGTTAGTTGGAAACCGTTCCTGGTGTGCCATGGAAGTAAGAACCGATTAAAGTAGGAATAGTTGCAGTTGGATCATCCGAATAATGGTAATGATAGGTTGGTGTTGCAAAATGTAGTGTCGTAGTAGAATGGCCATGATTTGAATCTAATTGAGTATTCGCAATCGTTGGTGTCGAAGTTACATTGCTTGCATTTGTGCAATCACGTCCATATACAGCAAATCCATCGATTAAAACACCAATCAAATTCGAGTTGTTATTGGAAACATTCAAGGGTTGAGAGTGGTGGTGGTACACTCCTGAACTTTGCGGGTGTCCGTTAAACTTATCAAAAGTTTGGGCTTCCGTTGCGAGGGTATCTGGAGCTGCAGCCGCATTATTGAAAATGGCAAGTCCATTGACCGTGATTCCTACGGAAGCATAGCCACTTTGGGTTCCTGTTTTATTGGTAAGTTTTTCAGAAGGAGAACTCGGGATGGTATAAACCAAACACTGAGACGCAATTTGGTTGTTCCCTGCCGATTTTTGTCCACCTGCAAGCGCTTCATACATCGGAGAAGTGGATCCAAAATAAAAACTTTTGTTATTCGGGATGTTTTGTGAACGGAATACATAATTACTTCCCGAAACAGAGCCAACAGCACATTTGAAGTTGTTTCGGATCCAAGCAGGTAGGTCAGCAGACATCGAAGATGTCATCCCTGTGATACAATCTGTACTTGCATTGAGTGTTGCAGTTGAATTGACAACCGTAGTCCCCGTGAAGGAGGAGTTCGCACAAATTCTTGTGCTTGCTGCAGCAGCTAACAAGAGTAAGGTATCTTCATCCGAATCTGATTTGGTTTTACAATTAGTTAGTAATAGTACGAAGAATACGAGGAGTGATGTAGGCGCTAGAAATTGTTTCCTTTCCATAGACAGAAGAGCATAGAATGATTCTATTTCTTGTCAAGGAATTTCCCTATGGGAAAGGAAACCCCTTGGAAAACCAGCATTGGAATATGTTTGTTTTCTAAACTATTAATAAATCTTAAGAAGTTCCACTTCAAAGATAAGTGTGGAATTAGGTGGGATATTGCCCACTTGTTTGCTACCATACCCAAGCTCTGGTGGGATGATGAGTTTTCGTTTTCCACCCACACGCATCCCTCTCACACCTTTGTCCCAACCTTTCACCACTTCACCGGCACCCAAATTGAATTCAAAAGGTCGGTTCCTATCTCTGGAACTATCAAATTTGGTTCCATTTGTTAATCTGCCTACATAATGTACAGTGACATACGAGCCTGAAAATGCTTCATCACCTTTGCCTATCACAAGGTCGATGATTTGGAAATCCTTCTCGGCTGGTAGGAGAGGAGAACTAAGAACAAATAATACAAATAGGAAAAAGGAAAGGAAAGGCTTCATATTAAAATAAAGGGTAAGGAAACGGCAGAACTTTGCCAATGAAAAAAACTAGCATACTACGTTCCCTTTTTTAAGTTTGAAACCATGTTTCATGAACTTATCTTTTACTGTAAAGAATTGGAATCGTTTATTTTCCGAAATCAAATCCAGGAATTTGTGGAAGGGGAACATGATAGTTTTTTTGCGGAAGAAATGTTAAAAACCATCCAAACAGAATCTCTGAAAATTCCCACTTCAGAAAAACAAAAGTATCCAAACCTTCCTTGGGAAAAAATGGATACAATGTGGCAAAAGGATTTGGCTAGGGCTTATGATTACATCGACTTAAAGATGTTATACTATGTTTGTACTTACGAAATTCCCAAATTCACAAAAACAATCAAATTGGACATTCGTTAGAAGTTTAAGCAGCAGTCCTTCCGTTGTTTTTGATGATTTCGATGTTTTCTTCAAAACGAACTTTTTCAGCATAAGTTCGTTTGCCGGAAAATTCAATTCCTACAAGCAAATCCCCTGACTCTTCTTTCCTTGCCCATGCAATTTTTCCAAAAAATCGAAATGGTGTTTGGAGTTTAAAAACAAGTTCTAATAAGATACCTTTTTGTTTGGGAAGTGTTTCGATTAAACTGCTATTGGAGACACGTAATCTAAGGCCAGTCGCAGAGAGATCCAAAACAGGGAATTTTTCTACCGTTGTCATGAGATTGGCATCTTTGATCCGTTCGATCATTTCTGAAATTTGTGTTTGGTAAAACTTTAAATCATCATCCGTAATCAATTGGTCTTTTGTTTGTAAAAAGTAATATCCAATGGGAATGATTTCTTCCAATTCGTTTTTGTAGAGGATTGGTAATATGAGTTCTGATTTTATCTTTTTATCGCGGGCGGCAAACGCTAGTTTGTCGACATGGTCATCAATTTCATCTTCGTAGTTGATAAAACCTTCGCTGTCCATTCGGTAACTTTCAGGGTTTGTTGCATCTTTGATGAAAAGAATTTTTTGAGATGATTTTACAACATCAAACTTACGTTCCATCCCTGATTTAAAAATATCCATGGTCCCCGCTTCTCCAGAACGGACCATCATTCGTTTTCGATAGTCTTCAAAATTAACACGAACAAGAGTAGGGATATTAAACATATTGGCTTCGATGATCGTTTTGGAGCTGACAATGTTTGTTACGTTAACAATGCCATCTTCAGTGATTGTGAAACGTGGATTGAGTCTTTCTTTTTTTGCGATGAGTACTTTATCTACGCGTAATTGGATTTTATGTGGGGCTAATTGTTTGACAAAGGTACAATGGAGTTCTAGGTATCTAGCGAGTAACTTGGAAAGAATAATGTTGGATCCTTCTCCAAGTACCCAAGCCTCTGCCATTTGTACGATGATCTCTTCTCCACCAGGTACTTCTTGTAATACGGTCATGGTTTGAATCTGTCCGTTCCAACTCGATTTCATTTCCTGATTCATGAGATAGTGTAATATCACATGGTTTTTTTGTTCTTTGCCTGTGATTTGGTCCATTGGTCGCATAGCTAATTTCCAAGTTCTAATCTATTTATGATGAGAAATAAATTTCCCATCTAATGGAAAGTAAAGTCTATACGCATCTCTTTGGCAAGAAAAAGGATTTTTTAAAGAAGGAGTAAGTGTTTTTTTTCTGTGAACTCATAACAAAAACGAATCCATGAAAAATGATTTTGTAAGTGAGAAAACTCGGGAAGGTACTGAGATAAAAACGATTCACAACGTTTCTCACGTTCATTTTGTTTTTTTTCCATGACAGTTGTTAGATCACAAATTGTTTTTTCGTATATGGCTTTATCCATATAACCTTCATGCATTGCCTGTTTTAAATATTCATTTTTTTGTTTCCACTCTGTTGGGGAAAGTACTGAGATTGATTGGAGCTCTAACCAAAATTCTTTTAATGCAGATTCAATCTTAGGGATTTCCTTCTTTAAGCTTTCGCATTTATAAAACAAAGTCCGCAAATGGCTCTTCGCATTTTGTTCAATCTCGACAAGTGTCTGCTCTTGAAAGGGAGGGAAAAGTTTAGGAAAGGAGAATGAATAGATCGGACCCGAATAAGGAGAATACAATTCCAATTGGTAAGAGGCTTTCGTGGACCATTGTAAGGTGCCTTTTACAAAAACACCATCCACTTCGATCTCTACAGTACGAATTCCGAGCATACAAATTAATTGCAATCGTAGCAATTTTTATTGTCCTCAATGATTTTTTTTGAATCCTTTTTGCAACGAAAACTGGGAAGAGGAACTCTGGCATAGAGATGGCAAGAAAAGTATCTGAAGAAAACACTCCACCCAAAATTCCAAAAGCAAAAGGAACAAAACGTGCCTTACTTGTGGAAGGCGGAGGTATGAAAGGTGCCTTTTCTGGTGGTGTTTTGTATGCTTGGAATCGGATTCTCAGGCCAAATTACTTTGATTTGGTGGTTGGAGTCTCCTCCGGTGCCTGTGCGGCCGCTTATTATGTCTCCATGCCCAAACCTGAGCCCATCAAAAGCGAAAAGGCATTGGCTGTTTGGTATAGGGATTTGTCGGGAAGGAAATTAATTTCTTTTTTCCATCCCTTCCAAGGCAAAACCCTTTTAAACCAAGAGTACTTAATCGACTTTATCTTTCGCAAAAAAGTGCGTTTGGAATCAGAAACATTAGATTCTAAAAAACTACCGCATTTTGTCATCGCAGTGAGTAATTTACATACCCACTCCATCGAATACATCAAAGCTACTTCGAATAACGTATTTGATTTATTAAAAGCGGCAACATCCCTTCCCATTGCTACTCGCGGAAAACACAAGTTAGATGGGAAATTATATTCTGACGCAGCCATCCTTAATCCATTGCCCATCCAAGACATCATTGAAGCAGGTTATAAAGAGATTGTTGTGATCATGAATTCACCCATCCGCCATATTTCTGGGCCCCTCAACCGTCTTACCAGTTTACTTGCGTTTCCCAAACACCGAACCATCCGTAGGATGATGCGTAAATTCCATCATTTCCATTTTAATTTGGCTCGTGAGATTGTTGTGAAACCACCTAAGGGTGTGAAGATTTTTACAGTGGCTCCTGATGAACCTCTTCCTGTAAAACTCACCACAACTATTCGTACTAAACTTTATCAAACTGCGTTAATCGGTGTGAAAAAAGGAGAAGAGGCAATCCAGTCCATTCTCAAACGTAAGAAAAAAACAAAGTGATTTGATTATTCGTAGAGGTTGGTTCTGACAAGGCCACCGTTATTCCGTCGCAAAGCAACATTAAAGATCCCACCAAGGTAGTACCTTCCATTTTTATACATGGAAGTGTTGACTGCATTATTGATCCCTGATAACCAAGGAGTCAATTTGTTGTTATACGATAGGAGGACACCAAAGGATGTACGATTGGCTTCTCCGTTTAACGTAGTGAAGGAACCACCATAAAATACATTCCCATCTGGATAAGAAGCAACGTGGTTTACGATACCATCTGCTAAAACTGCATTGGGTTGGACATAAGACTTTGTAGTTAGGTCATAAATGGCGGTGTTATTAAATGTGCCAATCCCTGTGATGGATGCAAAAAAACCACCTATATACACTTTGGAAGAAGAGGCTGTTACGCTGTAAACAAAACCATCAGGTAAATTGGAAGAACTTGGGATATCCAATCGTGTTCCATTTTGTTTGTCGACGGCTTGGAAATTTTGGTACCCTCCCACTCCGTTGATTTGGGAAAATCCTCCTCCAATCAAAACAAGATCTCCATAAACTTGTATACTTTCCCCACTGCCTCCAGTACCTAAATCGGGATTCCAATTGCTCAAAGAAAGATCGGATAAGTTTAAGGCAAACACTCCATTCCTCGGTTGGCCATTCACATTGGCCAAATCATAACCGCCCACATAAACTAAAGAGGCATCACTTGTGATGGAACGGATGTCTGGCGCACCTGATAGGGTAGGATTGATTGGGCTTAGATTGTATAATGGCAAATCGAGTGTGGCAAAAGAGATTCTCGGTTGTCCTGCAACAGTCGTAAAGGAACCTCCCACAAACAATCGATCCCCATTGACATGTAATGATTTGATTTGAAAATCAAAGTTAGGTGTCCCTTCGATGGGTGCTCCTGTATACTCATCAATGACTGCAAAATTATTTCTAGGCACTACATTCATGCTAGAACGATCAGAGGTAACAAATACAATCCCGTTTCCTGCTGATACAAAACTCGAACCAGGATTACTGATGACACCTTCAAAAACTGGATCAAAGTTTGTCACGGTTTCATTGGTTAGATCGAGGGAAGCCATAGAAATTCTAGGGATACCTTTGATCGTTGTGAATTGCCCACTTATGTACAAAGTATTTTCTATGACTTGCAAACTCGCTGCATAAGCATCTAATGCAAAGTTATTACTAATCAGGGTACCTGTACTTTGGTTTACAGAAACCAAATAAGAAGCAGGAGTTCCACCGTTAATCGATGTAAAACCTCCTGCCAAATAAATTTTGTTTTGGTATTGTTGGACAGAGTTGATTTGCCCATTGGGAATAGGCGCCCAACCTGTTGCCGTACCATCTGGATATACGGCAAACCCATAATTGCCGCTAGGTGAATTAAAATCACCTACGATAAAAAGGTTGGGACTGCCTTGGGAATCGGTTCCGTAATACAAATCGAGGCAAGTTCCTGAGCTTAAGACTGGATTAAACGAAGTATTTAAAGCACCATCCGTGAGGGATACTTTTGCAATCCCAAGTTTTGCGGTACTTCTGATTTGTGAAAATTCCCCACATACATAAAGGGACTGACCATCTGTTTCTAAGTCAAAAACAGTTTGGTTAATGTTTTGAACACTGAAAGTAGTATCAATGGCTCCCGTAAAACGATCTAAACGTACTAGATACCCATGTGATGTATCCCCCCATGAGGTAAAGTTTCCACCTACATAAAGTGAGTTCCCTTGAATGGTTAAAGAATAAACAATACGGCTATTGTCTTTTGGAACATTGAAAACTCGATCCAATTGGCAACCGGGTAAGATGTGTGCGACGGAGAAACGTTCTTCCCCTTGGACGGCAAAAAATTCACCACCAATGTAAAATCCACCACCTCCATCAGGGATGGATATGAAAGTACTACCAACGATTTTCAAATAAGGGCAATACCGGCTGGGAACAACTTTCCCATTTGTCGTTTGTAAAAAAGCAGCACTCCCAGTTGATGGGCCTAATAATTCGAAGTTGCCACCGATGATGATTTGGTCGCGGTAACTTGTCATGGCATACACACCGATATCGCCAGACGGTGCCCGAAAAACTCCCCATATATCTTGGAAATCGAAAGAGGGTAAGCAAGAAGGAGAGCGATCTCCTGTGACAAAACGAATCAGTGATCCGAGGGCATAACTATCGGTTTTGCCATCGCAGGTATTGGAAAGTTCTGCGGGTTTGCATTGGTATAGGAAACCAAAAAACAAACAACAGACGATCAGATTGGTTCGCACTGCAACCATAAGGAGAATGATACAGAATTGGAAAAAAATTGTCCAGTGGTTTGTCGATTCTTCCTTAGATTTTCTTTTAGTCTAATGGTAGTATGTTTTGGATTTCCCTAATCTTAGTTAGTTTGTTTTTTGTCTTTTATTGGCTCTGGCCAAAAAAGGGATACTTCCCATCAAAGCAGGTACCCATTGCGTACAATCTGTTCAATTCATCTATAAAGGAAACCCAAACTATAAAAATAGAAAGAGTAGTCTATTTTGAAGCAGGGAGTTTTTTATTAGCAAATAAGGAAATCCAAAACCTAAAAGAATGGATGGCACCGATTTTATCACAATCGTTAGATTCAGTACATCTAGTTGGTTCTGCTGATCACACTGGGAACTTAGCAAACAACCGAAAACTTGTAAAGGAAAGGACCAAGTCCATTCGGAAGATTTTGATTTCATTGGGTGTACCTTCGGAGAAAATTCATTCAAAGACACTTGAACCTTTATTTGGGAAAACTTCTCTAGAAAGAGAGCGCTATCGGTCGGTCGAAATCAAATTGACAGTGATAGGATAAGGATGACAAATTTTTTTGATTTTAGATTTTGTCAGGTGAGATGATCCGAACAGAAATTCAAATTCGATTTAATGATATGGACCCCATGCGAAGAGTGAATAACGCAAGTTATTCGGCCTATTTGGAATTGGCTAGACTTGATTTTTGTAATCGGTATTTGTCTGTCACAACACTGGAAGACATCCCTTTTGTATTAGCAAGGGTAGAAATGGATTTGGTTTCTTCCGTTTTGCCAGGGGATTCCATTTATGTGAATACTTGGGTCTCTCAGATTGGCACAACATCTTGGGAATTTTCGTATGAAATCAAAAACCAAAAAACAGATGTTTTGTATGTGAAAGCAAAAACGGTTCAGGTATATTTTGATTATAGAGAAAAGAAGAAATTACCGATTCCAAAAGAATTCCGAATGAGTTTGGAAAAGGAAATGTGATCAAATCAAATTCAATTAAACTGAGTTGAGTTGTTCTCGGATTTAAAACAATTCTTTGGAATCAAAATGTTTCCATTCCCAATGGTAGGCGGACTTATCTCCAAATTGGATGCATTCGTCTAACCAATTGGATTCTCTTTCTGGTCGCAAAGCTTCATAAGTTTCTGTGATGGTTCGGATGAGTTCTTTGTATTCTGGTAAAATTTCGGGTAATAAGGGATCGGTTTCCCGTTCTAATAAGCGGACTACTGATTGGATGAGGGCAAAATAAATTCCTTTTTTTAAAAGCTCTGGCATGTCTTTTGGCAATGGAACCAGGTCTTCTAGTTTTTGGAAATGGGGGATGAGTTTTGGAATCTTCCCCAACAAATGGCTTGGCAACAGATTTTGGATTTTTGTAAGATACACTTCATTCTCCCTATTTGCCATGACACCAATTCACTTCCAAAACCAATCTCAAATCAAGTCCCTTTGTGAAACAGAAGGATTTGCTTTTGTGGGGTTTACAAAAGCGGAAATTCCAGAAAAAGACCTGAAGTTTTTAGAGAAATGGATTTTGGAGAAACGTCACGGCAATATGGATTGGTTTGCCAAAGACCATGCCCTTGCCATCCGCAATCGATTTGAAAACTTAGGATTCAAACCAAAATCAGCCATCTGTTTGGGTTTTGTCTATCGATCAAGTGAAGCAGAAGATCTGATTCCCCAAATGAAACGAAAGGTATCTCGGTATGCCCTTGGCACCGACTACCATATCGTATTACGAAAGAAAGGAAATCAGATCTTAAAAGAACTGAAAAAACTCTATCCCAAAAACCAATTCCGCCAATCTGTTGATAGTTTGCCCATCGCTGAAAAAATTCTCACGAGAGAATCGGGAGTTGTTTGGCAAGGAAAACACACCAATCTCATCCATCCCAAGTTAGGTTCTTATTTTTTCCTTTCGGTCATTCTCACAGATTTAGAGTTAGGTGAAACAAATCCAGAAGAGAAAACAACAGACCATTGTGGGAGTTGTCGGCGTTGTTTAGACATTTGTCCCACAAATGCTTTGGAACCATACCAAATTGATGCTTCGAAATGTATCTCTTACATTACAATTGAAGATCGAAATGAAACCGAAGTGACAGAAACATTTTTGAAATGGGATAAAAAAGGTTGGGTGTATGGCTGTGACCTTTGCCAAGAAGTTTGCCCTTGGAATGAAGGGATCGCCAAACGAAACCAGGTGGAAACAAACGAAACCAGTTTTTTACCCAGGGAATTTTGGAAGGATGGTTTTTTCCAAGAGAAACAAATGTTATCTGAAGGAGAATTCCAATCTTACTTCCAAGATTCGCCCATCGAACGAATTGGTGTTTCGATTTGGAACCGGAACCAATCCTCTTAAAACAAATTGCGTAAGGTTTCTGTGGCTTTCTTAGGATCGTTTGCGGAACAAATCGCACTTACCACAGCGAGTGAATTAGCACCTGCCTGGATCACATCTTTTGCATTGTCTAAATGGATCCCACCAATGGCTACAATGGGAAGTGTGGTTTTTTCTCGAAGCCAACGAACACCTGCGAGTCCCCAGGCGGGTTTGGTATTGGTTTTTGTTTTGGTATCGAATACCGGAGAAACTGCCAGATAATCGAGGGTCGGATTTGGATCTTCTTTTTGTAACGTTTCCCAGTCTTCTTTTGTTTCGATGGAAAGTCCAATGATCGCACTCTCTCCAAGCAGTCTCCTTGCATCAGGCCATGGCAAATCAGTTTGGCCTAGGTGGACTCCATCGGCTCCTGATGCCAAACAAATATCGACTCTGTCATTGATGAGAAGAGGGATTTGGAAGGGAGTTAGGATATTTTTTAAATGGATGGCAAGTTCTAAAAATTCACGAGAAGATGTTTCTTTTTCCCTGAGTTGGACAAGGGAAACTCCCCCAGTCGCAGAAAGTCGAACGACATCTTCTAAACGATGGTGGATACAAAGGGGTCTATCTGTTACCAGATAAACCCCTTGGATTTTATTTTGCATTTAACTTTTGTTTGATGGTATCTGCACTCAGTTCATATAGGGCATCAAGGAATGCCACTTGGAAACTGCCAGGACTCGAAGTTTTGGATTTTGCCATCTCACCAGCAATTCCCATCACAGCCATGGCAGATGTTGCCGCACGGAATTGGTCTTTTTGTACCGCAGCAAAAGCACCACAAAGGGCAGAGGCCGTACAACCAAGACCTGTTACCTTTGTCATTAGCGCATCTCCATTGGAGATTTGTGCTTGGTCTGTGCCTTTTAAGATATAATCTGTGGCACCACTGATCACAACCACACCACCAGTGACTTTGGATAAGGATTTACCTGTGTCCACAGCGGACTCGGAGGAATCAGTTGCATCCACACCTTTGGTTTTCCCAGAAGAAGAAAGAGTGGATAGGATTTCTGATGCATTGCCTCGGACAATACTTGGGTTTCCTGCATCTAAAATCCTTCGAATTGCCGCATTACGAATGTTACTTGCCCCTGCACCCACTGGATCTAAGACCAATGGTTTTCCTAAGGAAACAGCTTTTTTGGCAGCTTTTTCCATACTTTGGATCCAAGGTTCGGAAAGTGTTCCAATATTGATGACAGTTGCCGAACAAATTGTAACCATTTCTTCCACTTCTTCAATGGCATGGGCCATAATAGGAGAGGCACCAATCGCAAGTAAAGCATTGGCTGTGTTATTCATTACAACGTAATTGGTAATATTATGAACTAGTGGGGCATTAGAACGTACGAGTTCTAAATCTTCGATTGTATTTTTTAAAATAGTTTGGGACATACGGAGGTTTCCTAGGAAAACCTAGGCAATCTTCGTTATCGCGTCTTCTACTTTTTTGATTAAATCAGATTCCGACCAAGGTTTGTTTAAAAAACTATGAAGGTCCACTTCCCCTTTCAATTGGTTGAGAGAGTGTTCATCAATGTGTCCGGAAATAATTATTTTTTTGATTTTGGGGTAGGTTTTATGTACTTCACGAAGGAACTCATCACCCCGTTGGTTTGGCATAAGCCAATCCGAAATGATGATGAGGATGTTGATGCCTTCTTCAGCTAATTCTTCAATGATCGACCATGCCTCTTCTGTATTTTGGGCAGTTTCATAACGATACTCGTTCCCAAAATGTTTTTTCAACTGAGACTTCAAACTCATCAGAATGATTTGTTCGTCATCGACGAAGAGGATGGCACGGCCCATTGGATTATTTTCCGTCGTGTGGGCACTCAATCAATTTGTCGTGACCAGGGCAAGCGGTACGTTTTTCTTTTCCTGGGCAAATGGCAAATGCGGATG
The DNA here is from genome assembly GCF_040833965.1 of Leptospira sp. WS39.C2. Classification (NCBI taxonomy): domain Bacteria; kingdom Pseudomonadati; phylum Spirochaetota; class Leptospiria; order Leptospirales; family Leptospiraceae; genus Leptospira; species Leptospira iowaensis. The sequence goes on along the minus strand of NZ_CP162142.1, from coordinate 2,918,344 downwards.
TTGCGAATAATAGAATGCTGAGTAAACCAACTGTTAACTTCATATAACTACCTCTGTTTTGATTAGACGACGATTAGTTAAGGAATGCAAGAACCTTTTCTTCAAACTTTTGTTAGAATTTCATACCCTTTGTCGGTGACAAGGATGGTATGTTCGAATTGTGCCGACAATTTCCCGTCTTTTGTGCGGACGGTCCATTTGTCAGAGCGGTCAAAATTCACTTCCCAAGTTCCCAAATTGACCATTGGTTCGACAGTAAAAATCATTCCTGGTTCGATTTTGGCCAGTTTGCGGGGAGAACGAAAGTGTGGTACTTGTGGTTCTTCGTGGAAATTTCGGCCCACACCATGTCCCATCAGATCACGAACGATCCCATACCCCATCGGGGTTAAAAAATCATCAATCGCATTCCCTATATCATCAATGCGGTTTCCTGGTTTGATTTGTTCAATCCCGATCCACATTGCTTTTTCGGTGTCAGCCACGAGTTTTTCGGCTTCGGGTGAGGTTTTTCCACCCACAATAAAGGTTTTGGACGTGTCTCCAATGTAACCATCTACAATGGGGGAGACATCTAAATTCACAATGTCACCGTCATGCAAAACATCTTCTTTTTTGGGAATCCCATGGCAGACCACTTGGTTGATGGATGTACAAATGGACTTTGGAAACCCTTTGTAACCGAGTGGGGCAGAACGGTGGCCGTTCTTTTTCGTATACGCTTCGGCAATATCGTTGAGTTCCAATGTGGAGACACCCGATTTCACAAAGGGTTCCAAATAAACGAGGAGTTCGGCGGCAAATTTACCCGCCTTCCTCATCTTTTCAATTTCTGATTTGTTTTTGATATAAATCACGGATTAGAAATCAGTCGACCGAACCGTTGTTCTTTTGTTGGCAGAAGTTCTCTCGAGAGCTTTGTCGATCAAACGGTAAATTTCTTCGTTGATACCGTCAATGGCATCCCCGGAAGTCATAAATCCCTTACTTTTGATGTAAGCTTTCACTTTAGAAGTGACAATAAGGGATTCTTTCGACGTTGTTTCTGTTTGTTCTTCGGACATGGATACCTCGGTTATTTCTTTCTAACTCCGAGGATGGTATCCACGAGGGATTTTTCAATATTTAATTTTTCACTAATTGCCTCGGAAGACCACTGGTAGTTGTCGTGGAGGCTTTGGATGGTAGCTCTTTTTCGCTCGACCAAGGGATTTCCCGAATTTTTGCGGTCCATTTTGGGGGAAGCGGAAGGGTTTTGCATCGCTCCTTGCACAATGTCCAAAAATTGGGAGAGTTTTTCGAAGGTTTCGTCTGCTTCCCCGAGTAGTGATTCCAAATCGTCTTTTGTGTCCCTTGTGGAATCTTTGAGGTCTTCCAAACGTTTTTGCAGGGTGAGGATTTGGCGGTGGCGGTCGGATAGGTCACCTAGCAGCTCTTCGATTTTGTCAAATTTGCGTTCGACGGAATCAATTTGCGCTTCCCTTTCCACAAGGAAGGAAGTGCGGTTTTCTGCTTGGCGGATGGTTTCTGTGAGTTCTTTTTCTCTCGCTTCCACCACATCGATTTCGCGGTCGAGGATATCGAGGCGGGCTTGGAGTTCCCGTGCATTGTGTTTTTGGCCTTCCAAGTTTTCCACCAAATGGAAAACGGAATCTTGTGACTCTTGGAGTGAGGACAAAAAGGATTCAATTTTGGCTTGTTCTTTTGTGAGATTTGTCACTCGAGATTCGATGGACGTAATCTCTGTTAGACTCTCTTCAAATCCTTCCATGGTCTCGGATACATGGACTAAGTTAGAAGCAAGGATTTGGATTTGTTTGTCGATGTCTTCCGATTGGAACTGAGCTTCTTTTAAGGTTTCCAATTCATTTGCAATTTGGGATCGCATTTCGCTGAATTCAGAGATGGCCGATTGCACAAGTTCCAAATCTGGTTTTCCTTTTTCCAAAGAACGTAAGGCTTCTGAAATTTCTTCCACAGCTTTGTTCGATTCGTCTGCGATCTGTTTGGCGGATGCAAATAAATCCGAGTGTTCTTTCACAGTTTCGAGTTCACTGGAAAGCGTTAATATTTCTTCTTTCAGAGATTCGAGTTCGTTTTGGAAACCAGATAAAGTTTCTTCTTTGGTTTCGTTTAAGGATTCTAAACCATTCTGGATTTCAAATTTGAGGTCATGGAAACGGTTCAGGCTGTCTTTTAAGAAGTCTTGGCTTTCTTTTGCAATTTCTTTGAACGATTTTTCGTAATCCCTTTGGTAGGTCTCAATTTGTTTTTTGGATTCGTCTTTGGAACGTTTGATACTTTCTTCTAAGTTGCGACGAACTGTACCCAGGTGGTTCGAAATTTTTTCTTCTAATTGGCCGAGTTGGAGATTCCCTTTGTCCAAAAGTTTTGTGAGTTGGTGTGAGATTTTGGAATCGATTGTTTCGTTCAAACGATCCATTTTCTCTTCTTGTAAATTGAAAAAAGATTCACCCGACTCTTCTAAATGTTTGAGGATACGTTCCACTTCACTACGAGCCAGTTTTGCTTCTTCTTCCAATCGAGAGATACTTTCTTTTGTTTTGGATTCTGCCACAAGTTCCAAATTGGATTTTGCTTTTTGGAATTGGTTTTGGAATTCACCAAGGAGGTCTGCACCTTCCACATGGATTTCTTTCAATCGGTCTTGGAGTTTTTCGATGCTGTAGTTTTGGTCGTCTCGCATCTTACCCAATTCGTCTTCCCATTTGTTTACAAATTGCTCTAAATTCGCATTTGCGATGCGGATCTTTTCTGTGACAATTTCTTCGGATTCTTTGGCTTTTTCTTCTGCCGTTTCTAAAATTTCGTGAGCAGATTCGCGAAGAGCTGACTTCAATTCTTCTACGTATTCATCTACATCTTTTGTTTGTGCCGTAATGGTTTCGTTCAGTTCTCTCACTTGGGATTGGATGGATCCTAAGTCTGATTCCATTTCGTTTTTTTGGATTTTGAAATCAGAATGCATTCTCTCTTCTAATTCTTTTTTCAAATCAAATAAAGAGGTTTTGATCACTATCTCTTGGCCAGAACGAACCGTTTCTAGTTCGCGATCAAATTCTTTTAACTCTTGTAATGCGCTTTTTTTGAGAGTATTTGCTTCTTCTTTGAGTTCCTCTGAGATGCGGTGGAACTCTTCAGAGAAAGCTTCGATTTCACGGATGAGTTCTTGTTTGCGAATGTCTGCTTGGCGGAGGAGTTTATTCTCTGCTTCTAAGTATTTTTCTTGGAATTGGATGATGGTTTGGTTGATTCCATCTGCTTGCCTTCTGGTTTCATTGATGATGTCATCTCGTTTGGAAAGTGTTTCCAATGAGAGGTCTTCAATTTCTCGTTTGATGGCATCCGTTTCTTGGCTTAGGCCTTTCATAAACGAATCTTTGGTGTGGCTTACTTGGTCCACGATGGAATCAAAACGTTCTTGGATTTTTTTATCAAGGAGAGAAACTTTCTCTTCTACTTTTGAGGATGCTCTTTGGTATTTTTCTTCCAACCTTTCATCAAACTTATCTACTTTGTCGGAAAGTAATGACGATGTGTCTTCAAACTTTGTTAGGCGAACATCTAAGTCACCTTGTGCATACTTCATGGACTCGAGGAGTAAATCCATTTCTTTTCTCGCATGGTCAAGTCGGCCCGCCGTTTCATTCACCATCACATCGGCATGGGTTAATAATTTTTCTCTGGCGGTTTCTGCAATTTTAGAAAGGGAATTGTCGAGGAAATCTGATTTGGTTTCGAGAAGGCTTTCGAGTTCCACCATCTTTTGAGCGACAGATTGTAAAATTTCATCACTACGTAAGTTCAATTTGTTTTGGAAAGTATCTAACATCGAAATGGATTCGTTATGGAGTGCTTCCATATCTTCTGATACTTCGCGTAACTCGCGTTTGTGGGTATTGATTTGAGAAAGTCCTTCTTCCATGTATTGTTTTTCACGGCGGACTTGGTTACTCAAATCTTGGATTTGTTCCATTTCTCCGGAGAGAGAAGAGAGGTAATCTTTGCTTGCTCTGATTTTTTCGAAGAGGTCTCTTGATTCGGCACTTAAATGTTGGATGTCTTCTGCGACTTTTCGTGATTGTTTGACGAGGATGTCCAAATCAATCCCGGCATCCTTGACCATTTGGATCTTTTGCAGGGCAACACCTTGCATTTCTTCTGTAAGTTTGGAGGCGTAACGTTTCAATTGGGACAGTTTGGTATTGGATTTGTCCAAACGTCGGAGTCCGATGGTCACGGCTACACTCGCCAAAAAAGGCAATAAAAAGACTTCTAATCCCATTTTCTCAAAGATCCAATAATAGTATTATGTCGCATGAAGATGGTTGAAGGAAACCAGTCTCGGATTTTTTTCGCAAGCCTTTTTTAATTTAGGGAGAATTCGCTGATTTGGCGCCAAAAACGGGCGAAAATTTTCGCTTCTTCCTCTTCCAATCGTGCAAGCCTTTCGGAAGCATCCGGGTCCAAACGGAACATTTCGGCACTCATCTCGGACAAATGGCCTTCTTCTTCTAGGATGAGGTTGGTTAGGCGGATGGGAGAACCATTCTGGTTCAAAATTTCATCGTATGCAGTGTAGATGACCATGGCTCTTTTTTCAATCACGGTTGTGGTGTACAAGTAGGCAAGGTATGTGAAGGTTTTTTCCTCTGGGAAAACTTTCCTTAGATTCCTGCGGACCAGGGTGTCTAGTTTTGCGAAATAAATTCTTGCGGCAGTCCCTCGAACCAGCGAGGAGTTTTGGTAACCCGACCGAAATTCGGGTTGGATTGTCCTTGCGGCTTTTTTAAAAAATAGGGCATGCCTTGCTTCTTCTGTGGCATGGCGTAAAATCATTTCTGAAGTTTCTTCATTCGATTGGGTGAGGAGGATTTTTCTGGATCCAATGTGCTCGAGAAGGGAAAGCGTGTTTAGCCAAAGGGCATGGTTTGTATCATTTGCAATGATGGCTTTTAAAACTTGGGGGATGGAATCGATTTTTGTTTCTGTCACTTGGCCCATACATCCAAGTTGGGAAACCTAAGATTCTCTGCTAGCCTTTCTTTAATGGAATCGTGAGTTGGGCAATGGTTTCGCCGTCTTCATGGTAGATGCGAAATTGGTCTGTGGGAAGTCCTTCCCCTTTGAGAAGGATGATACAAAGTGCAATTCCAATTCCTTCCCCTTCGGAATTATCACCCCGTTCGATGTAGTATTCCATAATGTCGTTGTAGTTTTGTGCATGCAAAAGAGAGTTTCTGATTTTTTGCATTTCCCCGCGCACTAACATCGAATTGTTGCGAATGTCAAATTTGATTTGGGAATCGTTATGTTCAATTTTGACATGAACGTATAAATTTTTTTCACGAGCAAGAGGCTCAAAAGTATTCCCTCTCCCTGACAAAATGAGGCTTTTATACATTCTTACGCCTAATTCATAGTCGGCGGGAGATTGGATGTCCAATTGGTTTTCTTGGAAAAATAATCGTTTGAAATTGGCTTTGAATCCATTGAGAATTAAATCTTTAACTATTGTAAAGAGGATTGCGGAAAGGCCCTGTATTTTGTATTTTTCGGTCAATGAATCTAAAAGTAAGACCAAATTTTCATCCAAATTTTTGGATGCCCCATAAGCCGAAAACTCCAAAGGACCAGGTGTTTGTAACCAGTCCTTTATTTGTGAGGTTAACATTCGTTCCATTAAAAAATATATTGGCTCGGGAAAAGTGCGTTGGATTTGGATTTTTCTTCCACAAGCATTTTTTCTAACTCATCTCTTAGACGATCTGTGATACTGTCTATTGTTTTCTTTTTGTCTTCCTTATACGAACCAAGATAATCATTGATCTTAAATGGTTTTCCTAGTCTAACGACAGCTTTGTGAGGCCTTGGTTTGGTTTCTCCAAAGATTTCGTTTTCGTATCGGTATAAAAATTCATACAAACGTTCGGGGCTTGGTAATTCTTTGATGTAGGCAGTTTGGATGGAAATAAAATCGTAAGCTTTGGTTGCTGCATTTTTTGCCCATCTTGCCATTTCTAAACTCGGTAGTTCACCATTGGGGTCTGGCATTCCCACGGAAACCATCTCGAGAACACTTAAGATCCTTCTAAGTTTTTCGATGGCATTGGCATCACCATCCCATTTCGGAATGTTTGCTTTCCTTGCAATATTATCGAGCATTGCATGTCGCATCCGTCCCAACCGGTAATCAAAATCATCGACTCTGTTTTCTTCAACAGGGACACCATATTCTTTTTCTTCTCGTTCCATCATTCGTTTTCCAACTGATAAAAAACGATGTACGATATCTTTTCCTGATTTGGAAATTCCGAGCCGTTCTTCCATTCTAGTCAGACTTTGGTCGATGTCTCGTTGCATAGATTGAATGGAGTTTGTCATTCTATATTTGATAAAAGTTGGAAGGACCCAAAGGGTTGCATTTGGATCATTTTTCAAAGCGTCTTCCAATCCCCAAATCCCAAGTTGTGCGACTCCTGGTTGGAAAGGCAATAGGGTATCGTTCATACCACTTGTAGGTTCTCCTTCTGGGAAAAGCGCAAGTTTTCCAGAAGTATTTGCTAAAATTGCTCGAGAAGCTTTTAAGGATTCACGGTCGGGTGCGCCAGCTAACACGGAATAGGCTCCGATGGACTGAATAAAATCACCCACAAATCCATAACCCCATTCAAATACTTCTCTTGCGGCCATATAATGAAAACGTGAACCCATAAGATTTGCCGCATGGAAGGCAACCCCAGGTTCTTTGGTAGTGGGATGATTGGAGATGTAAAGAAGGCGTTCTTTTTGAAAGGATTTTAAAGTTTTTTCGTCATTTTTGGAGATTTCAATCGAATCGATATTATGTACCAATTTATTGAGTAGTGGCAGTGTCAGATCGGTAAACCAAAGAGCAGGGAGATTGAACTTTGCAGGAATAAAGGATTTGATTGACATAGGACGAATGCTGTCAGCTTAATCAAAGGAAGCAAGTACGATTTAACATGGCACTTATAGAAGAACTCAACCAACAAGGCAATTTTCTTTTCCGATGGCGCTCCTACATTCCTGGCGTCATTTTATTCCTCTCCTTACTGTATTTACCCTTTGTTCCTTATTTCCAAGGGAACTATATGTCCAATTTGTATTGGCTTACAGGTGCATTTGTAGTTAGTTTAGCGGGACTTTTTGTAAGATGTTTTACCATTGGATACACTCCAAAAAATACATCTGGTCGGAATACAAAACAACAAGTCGCTGATGTGGTAAACCAATCTGGGATTTATTCTCTCGTGAGACACCCTCTTTATGTGGGAAACTTTTTAATGTATTTGGGACCTGTGCTCATTTTACGTGATTTTGCCTTTGCATTGGTTTATATCATGTTTTTTTATTTATATTATGAAAGGATCATCTTTGCGGAAGAATATTTCCTTCGAGGAAAATTCAAAGATGCTTATCTGAAGTGGGCAGATAAAACTCCAGCATTTATCCCTCGTTTGTCGGGGTATTTAAAACCTAACTTGGATTTTTCTTTTCGTAATATTTGGAAAAGAGAATACCCGAGTTTATTCGGAACCATTGTCGTTTTTACGGTTTTTGATTTGATCCAAATTTACTACCAAGAACCAAACTTGCGTTCCGTGGACATTGTTGGAATCTGGAAACCTTTCCATACCTGGTTTTTTGGGTTTGGATTAGTGTTTTATGTTGTCACTCGTCTCATAGTCAAGACCACAAAACTTTTAGAAGTCGAAGGTCGTTAATTTTCGATGAGCCGTTTGTCCAATGGATGGAAAGTTCCTGAATCCCTAGAGGACAAAAAGGAACTTTTGGAATCCTACCAAAAAACAGTCGAAAGTATGGAAAGTGAAAATCCACTGACCATCTTTCGAGAACATATGGACAACGGCTTATTGTTTAAAGCAGGATTACAAGATGCGATGAACCAACTCACTACTTTTGCGAACCTCTATATGAGTATCATCGAACTTAAAGAAGAGATCACAAAACAAACCAAAGGTGATGTTGCTTGAAACAATATGGTAGGGTGAATGGATGGACATTTTATCCCTTTATGAAGGAAGAACTTCTTTCGGCTCTCTTCCGAACAAATCCAAAACATTTTTAAACCCTATCCATCAATACATTCGAGAAGAGTTTTCCTCGAGTGATCCCACACTTCTCAGCTCAAACATTTCCTTTGAAACATTACAACATTCGATGGCAAACATCCGTGCTAAGATTTATGAGAACGTTTCAATCAAAGGATTTTTACTTCCCTTATTAGAAAAATGGAATCTCGATCCAAGGGATGTGTATGTAGATTTATTTCGCCTGCGTTGTGTTCCAAATGGATTTCATTTGTTAGAAGGGGCAGAATCTGTTCAGTACATCCACCGTGATTCCTGGTATGCCAATCCAGAAAACCAAATCAATCTCTGGATCCCCATCACAAACGTAGAGTTAGGTTCTGGATTTTCTTTGTATCCCTCCTATTTTGAAAAGCCCATTCTAAATAATTCTTCCTTGTTTTTGTATGACCATTGGAAGGAAACAGGTGGGTTCCAAACAAGTTCCACTCACCCAAGGATCCGTGAAAAAATTTTTCCAAAACCGTTAACGGATTTAACAGATCCTCATCCAGTTTCTGTCTTTGGGGATTTTGGAGATTATTTTATCTTCGCATCACACCATTTACATGGAACAAACGATAACACTCAAGGGTATTCACGTTTTAGTTTGGAAGTGAGGTTTGTGTTAGGTGAACATGTCAAACATCATTTAGGACCTAAAAATTGGGACAATGGATCTCAAGGCACCACACTGTATGATATGAAACAACTTGAGAGTGGGGCGATTTTGCCAAGTGAGGTCATCCAATCGTACGTAAATCAATCTGCTCTTTTGTAAACGATAGTGGGTTTATCGGCCTTTGTTTGATTTTGTTTACAGATTCGATTGCCAGTTTTTCTCTTTCTGAAAAATCCCCTTTGATGAGGAAAAAATCTCGTTTTGCTTCTTCCATTGCATTTAAAAAACGGATTTTCATTCCTTCTCTTTCGTCACCTAAGTCCCGTAATTTGTCCTTTTCCCAAGGGATATCGATGTCTAAAAAAAGAGAGGCATCATATTGTAAGCCAAGCGCTCGTTTGGTGAGCCAAGGGATTACTGACCCGTAATACCGTTCTAAATACACTTTTGTAGTGAGTAAATCCGTGTCCAAAAATAAGATCCCATTGGATGTTTTGGCTGCCTCTAGCTCAGAGGATAAATGTCCTTTTGCGATCGGTAAAAAATCAGATTCAACCATTGGGCTTGGTTTGTTTTCCAAATACTCTCTGGCAAACTCAGGGATCCAATTGGTTTCAAACCGATCTGCCAGTTTTTTGGCAAGAGTTGTTTTCCCCACAGATTCACTCCCCGTAAGGACAATTCGTTTCACAAAAAAGGGCCTGATGGGTTCAGGGATAAACTCCCAATGTTGGATTGGTGATTCTCGAATGGCAGTGGCAGAGATGGGAAATTGGTTTCGTCCGAGATCAATCGCTATGTGTTTACACCCAAGAACAGATGCTAGTGGGTCACCATAGGTTTCAGAAGTAAAGATGGCATCAAATCCAAAAGGTGAATGGGATTTGATGGTTTTTTTCCAAATTTCCCAAAAATTAGGATGCTCTTCTGGGAATTGTGGGTTTTCGTCTTGTACCCAAATGATTTCTATGTCGGGTCTAGAGTGAAGTTCTTTCATCCAATCTACTCGGAGAAAACCAGGGATTAGTTCTCTTTGTAAGGAACAAACAAGAACCGTTAGGTGGTCACAAAGTTTTTTAGCCTCGCTAATCAAATGTAGGTGGCCTTTGTGTGGCGGGTAAAATTTTCCAAGGATCAGTCCATGTTTCATGACTTGTCCTCAAACTCTGTCTTTGTTTGATAGGAATTAAGAAAGGCAATTTGTTTTTTACCATCTAACGGAAAGTCGGTGTGAAAGTGCACAATAGAACCTTCTCCAAAAAGAGTGGTGAGTTCAACTTGGATGGCTTTTTTTTCTTTCTCCCAAATGGATTCGTTTCCCAGAATCGTTTCCTCTAAGGAAAGTCGACAAACCCATTCATTGGCATTGGTTTGTTCTACTTGGAATTGGTAAATGATGGGGTTTTTTCTAAGTATCCTTGCCACATCAATGGGATTCACTGTTTCTCCATTTTGTTTTTGGAAATACACTGGTTTTCTACCAGATAACAAACGCAGGCGAGGGAAATGGTCTCCACAGACACATTTACCGTATTGGATCTCTCCATGGTCACCTGTTTGGTATCGCAATAGTGGGATATATGGATTACGGCCACCAGTGAGAACAATTTCTCCTACATTACCAGTGGGGAGTGGGTTCCCCGTTTCATTGGAGATGACTTCCACATACAAATCATGGGGAAGAAGGTGCATCCATTCAGGTTCGTTTGGACAGGAATAAGCGATGGGTCCCGTTTCATTCAGAGAATAAAAATTGATCACTGGACATTGGAAGTATTTAGACAATCGAGTTCGTAGTGCGGGCGTTAACTCAAGTGCTGTAGAATGAATGGCTTCGGGTTTGTAATGGATTCCCATTTGCATTGCCGTTTCGAATGCATAGGGATCACCCGTTAAAATTTGTGGGAAGGACAAGGTAAGAAAGTTTTGTAAATCAGAGGGTTTTTTCCAGGAATTCGGATGGATATTGATTTTGGCAAATTTACTTCCTCCCGCCAAACTATGGCAGGTGGCATATACAATGGTATTTTCTTGGTAACAAAGTTGGATCGCAAAGGTAGATTTTGGAGAATGCCTGGGTCGTATACCAAAACGTTCGACGCTGTATTCAATGAGAGGTACATAGCAACCGATCGCCTTTGGGTGGTTTGGTGCAAGGATTGGTTTCCCTGTGGTGCCCGAAGTGGGATTGATCACCATTTTATTTAGGTTTACATCTCTTGGAATGATCTCTGTGATTTTCGACTGTAAATCATCACGATTCATGAAGGGAATCAATTCAAAGTTTTGTTTCCATGGGATCCCTTGTAATTGTTTTTTAAAAAAATCAGATGTATTTTGATAAGATTCGATAAAGGAAAGGATTGTATCCTTTGTTTGATAAAGTGAATGTTCTTTTGCATATAACAAATCTTTTTGAAAAGAGGTTACGAATAAAAATTCTTCTTCCCCAATTCTATCTCCAATTTTTGCATTCCACATTGGTGCATACGGCGACTCGGTAATTTTTTCTAATTCGAGATTCCATTCCTCCTTCATTAGTGGAGTTCTATTTCGATCTAAAACTTTACTCACGGTTGTATTTAGAGGCAGCTTCTTCCTCTTCTTTTTGTTTGAGTTGCCTGAGGATTTCTTTGGCTCTTTCTTGGGCTTTTTTCGTTTCGTCTAAAATGCGTATTCGTTCACGTGAATCAATGGAACGATACCGATCATTAAAGTATTCTTTGGTTTCATTTTTGGGGGTAAGGTTCAGGGTATGGAATACACTTCTGACTAGTTCTTCGGCACGTTCGGCATCAGTTGTCCAAGTTGTATAGTCGGGAACAATTTCACATAATTTCGGTAAGGTGTTTGTGAGGTAATTAAAAAAAGTTTCCTTAGGAAATTCAGGAATTTGTGAATCTTTGTCATAAAGAAGATTAGCTAAAATCACATGAAGGGCTTTTAAGTGGAGGTTGGAGATCGAGTCTAGTGATTTGGGAAAGGGAGAAGTTTTCCCTTGTCCTAAACGAAGAAAAAAAACATCAAACCATAAGGCATCGAGAGAAACTGATGCTAAGTCCACTTGGTGAAAGGGAGTGTTTAGGACTTGTTTACTGTAGTATCTGATTTCTAACATAATTCCTTTCCACAAACTCTTTGCTAAACTTAAGTAAATCAGTCCAATTTTGAATGGGATAAATGTCCCAACCACTTTGTTGTAATTCGTTTACCACGGGATTTTGGTTGGGTTGGTAAAGTTGTAATACCATAGAACCTCCACCTTCTGCTCGTTCGAGGGCATTTTTGACTATGCTCCTTGGATCCCTAGGGTATTTTTGAGTGAAGATCGTATCAATTCCATCATCGGAGATCACAAGGATATGCCGTTTTCGTTTGGGTGGTTCTTTGTATTCGTTTTCCAAGAGTTCCAAAGGAAAACAAGTACCACCACCAAAGTATCCTGTTAGAACCTTTAGTATTTCTTTTTCATTTTTGATAAATCCATCTGTGGTTAAAAATTCTTTGATCCCGGACCATAACGTCACTCTGACAGCACTTCCCGTTTTTAATGCAGAAAGGGCGATGATGGCACCAGCTAACGTTAAGTAGGATAAATCCGTTTGTGGATTGGGCATAGATCCAGAACAATCAACAAACAAATCTAAGTCGATGGGATTTACCTTGATTTCATTGGAAGATGTTTCCCCATACACATCTTCTACAGTGGTATACCCTGGAATGATGATAGGACTTTTGATACTAGATTCCAACCAATTGATTTTTTCTAGTGGGGATCCTGGATCCCATAAATCATTTCCTTCTAAAATTTCTTCTTTGGCACCTGGGGTATGAAGTTCTGGAAAAGGAACGAGATAGGGAAGTGCTTTGTCTTTATAATATCGGTAAGTGACCTCCGATATGTCGGCCTCAATTCCCATACTTTGGCAAATGGATGAGTATTCTGAAGGAGTGAGAGATTTTTTTGATCCAGTCATACCTTCCAAAGGGAATAGTTCGGAAGATATTTCGACTTCTGTGATCCCGGAAGGTGGAGCCATTCCTTTGCCTGCATCTAAGGTATCAAGTAAGGACTGGAAATGTTTGGCATTGGACTGATTCTTTTCTTCAAAAAAATAAGGAAAACAAATACTTGCAAAATCAAACATTGCTTTTACCCAATCGTTGGGATAATTGCGAATCATCCGAGAGACAAGGGCCGCATCCGATTGGATTTGGTCACTTAACGTGCCTTCGGTGAGAGTCCCTGATGGGAGTGCCCATAATAACTCATAAGTTCGCATATAAAAATTCCAAAATGGATCTTTTTGTTTTCCTAGTTTTTGATACACCTCATCCATTCGTAAATGGTTTTGCTTTTTTAGATGATCATTGATAAATAAATCTTCATAAATATTTACTATCATCGGTGTTAGGTGGTTGTAACGAGGCATGGCAAGCTTTGTGATATAAACCAATTTGGCTTGGTCTGCCAAATCCCCAGGGCAATACACATGGTGGCCTATCTCGTGTCCTAAAATTTCTAAAGCATACTCTTCTAATTGGTAGGATTTGATTTGGTTGACTGACAAGAGGACTCGGTGGTCTTTGAGACGAATCGCTGCAAAGGATGCGGTTAAACCTTCTTCTTTTTCCTCTGATTCAGTGAATAAAAATTTAGCAGGAGTGAGTTTTACATAATCACTCCAAAGTTTCAGAGCCTCTTCCCATTTGGATTCCCAAACCTTTACAAAATCCACTTAGGTTCTCCCTAGATAAAACAAATACACTTGGTAAGATTGTTTGAGTGTAAAAAGCACAAAGGAATCTTTTTCAAAGGAAGAATGAACTTGTTTTGCATCTAGTTTTTGTTCGAGAATTGGTTTCCAAAAAGCAGATGGGGACACACTTGCCAGAGTAGGTGATAAAGGTTTTTCTATTGGATAGAAACTAGTACCAAATTCATCCACAAATAGTTGGAACCAATTCTCCCCAGATCTCACTAGGAGTTTTTCCGAATCTATATACAGGACCGGAATCTCATGAAAATAACCACCAAACAAAGTATAACCGGGAATCGAACGAAAATGAAAATTCATCTTGGATGATTCCTTCTTGGTCCTCGGGGCAAAGGGAAATTGTAAGGATGAGGCATCAATACGAAACAGGTTTTTGATTTCTGTTTTTAATTCGACTCTCAGTGTTTGGATTTGAGGGTATAATCCTTCTCGGTATTCGGGATTACCGCTCGCCCAATAAAGTAAACCTAAGACGAATTTTGTTTCATCCATTGTTTGGATTTTGGGAAGTAGGGAATGAAACCGTGTTAGAAACATTTCCTTTTTCTCTGTTCCCAATTTCGTTATGGCATTGGTCAGATAAGAGATAAACAATATTGGATCTTTTTTGATTTCGGAGTTTGAGTCAGCTAGGATTTGGTAAAATAGGGAAGTTGAATTTCCCAATTGTTTTAATATATGTTTGGAGATTAAAGCCACCAAAGTTTCAAATAGTAAAACAACCTTCTCATCTTCCAAGGAATGAATCTCTTTCCCCGTGATGGAATCAAAAAAGGGAACGATGTGAAGGGACAATTCTTCCTCTGAGAACTGAGGGTTTGTCCGTTTCACAGTTTGTACGATTTGGTTACAAATTTCTTTTTGTTTGAGAATTGTTGGCTTCCAAGAAACAAAACTCATACATTTGATTCCACCCATTTTAAGTAATTGGTGTAACGTTGGTGTAAATACTTCAAATTTAATAAATCATCGAACATGTGACCGTAAAGTTTGCGTTGTTTGGATATAGATTCGATTTCTTTTTCTATTTCCACTAATCTTTGTTTGGTGTCTTTGGCTGACAATCCTTCCAAACCCTGTTCAAATGTTTCAGAAAGTTTCGTAACTTTATCATTTTTGTCTAGGCCAAGTCTTACGTATTCACTTAAGGATAAGGTGAATAATTTTCGAATCCAACTCACTCGATCACTGCGGTAAATTTGGTTGTCGGCTTCTTCAAAAAAAGGTGAGTCCATGTTTTGAACTAGTTTATCATGGAGTACAAAAGGTAAAACGTGGCTTAGGTCATCGAGTGTTACTTCACTAAGTCCTCTGAAATAAGCGAGAGCCTTTGCATAATTGATACAAGTGAAAATGGCGCGAACACTTAGTCCATTTTTGGTTTGGGACCCAATGTCTTTGATTTTATCTTTGCCTGTTTCCAAAGAAGACAAACGACTAAAATCTGTGGCACTCAGTTTGGCTGTGTCTTTGGTTTTGTATTCTAATTGTTCTCCCGCATATTCCATAAATTCAAACTGTGAGGCAAAAAATTCCATCCTTCGCCGAAGACCAGCCGGAAAGTTGACTTGTTTGATTTGTTCCGTAATTGTTTTCATTTCTTCTTCTGAAAAAATAATTTCTCTTGGAACAAGAGATTCTGGTTTATATCCTTCTTCCACTCTTTGGATTAAATCTTTAATAAAACGTGTATTAAAGTGTGGTGCTTTTACCACCACATCGATTCTGTCCTTGAGTGCTTCAATCACTTGGTAGGTCCCACCACCTGCATCATCGTTTGCAGTTAAATACCAAGCTGCCTCGGGGCATTCATAAATTTGGTCATAAATTTCTGCATAGTTATCACCCATAATAGTGAGAAGAGCAGATTGTGTTCTAGTTGGAATTCGATTGTATTCATCGATGATTTTTACTTGCATCCCAAGCCATTTGCGCCAAGCAATTTTGATTTCGTCCATGGACTTGGCTTGCATCATATCACTGGGAAGTGGATTCCCTAATAAATCTGTGATGGTCATTTGTGGTTGGCCATGTTGGATGGCGCGTTTGATTTCTTTGATGGAATAACCAGCAAGAATTCCCATAAGGATGGCGGATGCTGTTTTTCCTCGGCCTGGACCACCAACTAACAAACATTTCCCTCGTACAATGAGTGATAAAAGAGGGAGTAAAACAAAACTCGAATAACTTTGTGCAGTTGGGAGTGTGATAGTGGATTTGGAATCACCAATGGAAAATTTTAAGGGAGGGGTATCATTGTACTCTATGTCATAAAAGGGGTTAATGATGGCAAAATTTGTAATCCAAAAATAAGCCTTCCTTAATTTTTCATCCAAGTCCAGATTTTGGATTTCTCCTTTTTGAACGGGCAATGGACCTTCTTCAATGATACTTGATATGTCAAATTTCTTATCCTTACCTTTGTTTGGCGGAATTGTAGGAGTAGCCGAAAGTTTATTTGGAGTGGTTGTCATAAAGTTTCCTCAAGTGTCACCTCAGAAAGACAACCAGTTTCTTGTTCTAATTTGAATTCAGGTGTTAAGATAAAAATATTGTTTGGATAGGACTTTTCAATTTGGAACTTCGGTAATTTGTTTAAGGGAATAGAAATTTGTTTTTGCCCTTTTTCTTTGAAAGTATGTACAAAAGAAATCACATCCTTTGGCATTCGGAGTTCTTTGTCCACATTGATGCTTTCTCGTAGCAAAAATCGCAATGTGAATGCGGGTATGGATTCGCCAGGACAAGCTTTAATCTCAAGGGAACTAAACTTTCTTGGTTGGAATACCAAACCATCCCAAACATGGGAGAGTTGCATTTCTAAGAAAAAATCAAATTCACCTTGCGAGTTTCGAATCTTTCTCCAAACTGTGGATGGATTTTTGTCTAATAAAAGCGAAAGTCCAATAGATGCGGTTGCATCTTCAATGCGAAATGGTGGATTATTTTTGTAACGTTCGATCTTTTCGTTTGTTCCGGAAAATAGAAAATAGTTTCCATACAATACGGATCCAATGGCAAAGAGAATCGGAAATACGATCACAGGTCTCATAGAAAGAAAAACTTATGTTGAATGCGAAAATGGGCTACTTCTTTTTTTATTTACACCATCCATTGGAGAAGTTATGAAAATTGGAATTTTAGGTGGAACGGGCCTTATAGGTACGTCCTTCATTACAACTGCAGTCCAAAAAGGACATCGTTTCCGTGTGTTTTCACGCCAAACATCCATTCCAAAATCTCTTTCCTCAATTTCAGAACTTGAATTTGTTTCTTGTATTTTGCCTCAGTCGGCAGATTTAGAAGGACTAGATGCAATCATCAATTTAGTTGGTGAGCCAATTGCTGGCGTTAGGTGGACTGAAGAAAGAAAACAATTAATAAGCACTTCAAGGATTGAATTCACTCGAGGACTTGTTGCTCGTATCCTAGATCTAAAACACCCACCAAAGGTTTTCCTGAATGCAAGTGCTGTTGGATATTATGGCATGTCAGAATCAGACCATCCTCATTACACAGAATCTTCTCCACCAGGGGATGATTTTTTGGCAAAACTCTGTGTAGATTGGGAAAACCAAACACTTCCTTTGGCAAAATTAGGAATTCGAACGATTCTACTTCGCACTGGGATTGTCCTATCTCCCAAAGGTGGAGCATTAGAAAAAATGATTCCACCGTTTCTTATGGGAGTTGGCGGAGCAATTGCTTCGGGTAAACAAGGAATGAGTTGGATCCATATTTTGGATTTTATCAATGCGTGCATTCATTTGATGACAACTGAATCTGCAAAAGGAGCTTATAATTTGGTTTCACCAAATCCAACAAGTAATGCAGAATTTTCAAAACAATTGGCAAAATCATTAAAACGCCCCAATTTGTTTAAAGTTCCAAGTTTCGCAATACAAGCGTTATTTGGCGAAGGAAGTGTTGTGGTGACAAAAGGGCAATATGTGCTACCAGAACGATTGTTACAATCGGGATATGAGTTTCAGTTTCAAAATTTAGATAAGGCACTCTTAAATCTTTTAGAAAAAAACTGATTTCTTCTTTTCAAAAGAGAAGAAGTGTAGGAGACTGGGTCCAACCTTATCTCGGAGTAAGAAATGAACTCAAAAAAAGTACTAGTCTCTCTACTCGCTGTCTCCTTCGCATTTGTGATGGTGGCTTGTGGCGACTCCAAACCAAAAGAAGAAACACCTGCAGTGCAAGAAACTACCACTCCAGCTGCTGATCCAGAATTAGTAAAAGGAGAAGAATTATACCTCCAAAATTGTTCTTCTTGCCATGGTGAAAAAGGTGCTGGAGATGGAGCTGCTGCAGCTGCACTCAACCCAAAACCAAGAAACTACAAGGCTCCTGCTTCTGAGTGGAAAAATGGAAACACAGTTGCTGGTATCACAAAAACTTTGAAACAAGGGATCAAAGGAACTCCGATGGTTGCATATAGTTTCCTCGGCGATGATAACATCAATATCCTTGCAAAATACGTAGAACACCTTTCTAAAAATTAAATTGCCTAATTTCGGTTCCGTTTTTTTGGCGGAACCGAAATCCTTCCTTTATGAACCAAATCATAAAAAAAGCTGACCGACCCACATGTGATTGTGGCACCACTCGGGAAGATGAGAACGCCCGTAAGGTTGTAAAATATTCCGCCTGGGGAATGATCGCCATGGGACTTGTCGGGATATCTGCTACACCAACTGATGTCTATTTTGTTTGCAGGAAGTGCAAACAGCCCTTTGGTCGGATGACAAAAGAAGAAAGAAAATCGAAATCCTAATTTTAGTTGACCCTCGTTCTTAGTGGAATTCCCTGGAGGCTAATGATGGAAGAGTTTAAGATTCGATTGGGATTTGAGAATGGGGGAAACCTCCCTGTGATCCACATTTCTGGCGAAATCACGTCCGAAGCGGAAGAAGAAATTGTACAATCTTACGAATCGATCCCCCAAGACAAACGGGTACGTGTGATCCTAAACTTTTCGGAAACTTCTTACATCAATTCCGCTGGCATCGCCACATTGATCAGTCTCATCACAAAATCTTCCGAGAACCAAGGCAAAATTGAATTTGCCGGACTCAATACCCACTTCCGAAAGGTGATGGACATTGTGGGTTTGACTGATTTTGTTCTCATCCACGATTCTCTTCATTCTGCACTCGCCCAAGTGTAAATTCTTCTAGATTCCTATGTTCGTTTTTATAAGATAGGAGGTAGAGAGGTCTTTTCATGAGTGAAGTGGAAATCCACATCAAAGGCAAAACATATAAACTTCCGGTAATCATTGGTACAGATGGAAAAGAAGGTATCGATCTTACTGATTTTTACCGAAAAACAGGACTTGTCACAGTTGACCCTGGCCTTTTTAACACTGCCCTTGGTTTATCAAAAGTATCCAGACGTGACCCTGAAAAAGGGGAACTCACTTACCGTGGATACGACCTAAAAGAATTAGCATACCAATCTACTTTTGTTGAAACATCATTTTTATTAATTTATGGAAACCTTCCCACAAAACAAGAGTTAAGTGATTTTTCGAGCCGCCTTTCTAAACATTCAATGATCCACGAAGATATGTTGAATCTATTTGATGGATTCCCTGGTGTAGCAAACCCTCTTGCGGTTTTATCTGTGATGGTAACTTCTTTATCTAGTTATTATTTAGAAGAATATGAAGAGAAGTTAGATATGGGTGTGGATTTGATCGCGAGGTTACTTGCTAAAATTCGCACCATTGCTGCTTTCACTTACAAACATGCCGTGGGCCATCCTTTTGTTTACCCACAGGATAAAAATCCATACTGCACAAACTTTTTGTACATGATGCATAAACTCCCTGCGGATCATTATAATGTCCCTGAGGAATTCGATCGTATCCTAAACCAAATGTGGATTTTACATGCTGACCATGAACAAAATGTATCAAACACAGCAGTTCAAGTGGTAGGTTCGACTCAAGCCAATTTGTTTGCATCCATCTCTGCAGGGATTATGGCACAGTGGGGAGCAAGAGAGGGGGGTCGTCCAACAGCAGCGATTGGACTTATCGAAGACATCATCAAAACGAAAACCCCTGTAAAAGATTATTTTGAACGATTCAAACGGGGTGGTTTGAATATCCAAACCAATGGATTTGGACAAAAAGCTTATGATGTAGTGAGTCCAAGAGCACAAGTAGCACGAGAGATCATCAAAGAATTTTATAAAGGCCGTAAACTCAGTGCCGTTGAGGACATTGCACTCCAAATAGATGAAGTTGTCTGGAATGATCCTTACTTTATGGAAAATCTTTTGTACCCGAACTTAGAGTACTACTCTGGTTTGGTATTTCATACCTTGGGAATTCCAAAAAATATGTTTTCAGTCATGCAAGTGATTGGAAGGCTTCCTGGTTGGCTTGCCCATTGGAGAGAACAAAGGATGAAGGGAGACTTCTCAAAAGTTCGTCCAAAACAAATATATGTGGGCGAAAATCAAAGAAAGTACATCCCAATCGCTAACCGTCTCTAGAGGAAAAAAGAGACAGGTGAAACTTTATCTCCGTTGGATGGTTTTCCTCTGGAGTTTGGTACTTTTGTCATGTTCAGTGACAGAGGTACCTCCGATTGCAACTCACGGCCAACTAACTGCCGATTCATACTTACAAAACCCAGAACATACCATTCAAATTTTAGGAGAGTGGGAATATTACCCAGGCCTTCTTGTATCTCCAACAGAACTCCAAGAACTCAAATCCATTCGAGAACCCCATTATTTTAAAGTACCCGGTGTTTGGACAAAGTCATTTCTGGAAAAAGGATTTTTGGCTGGTGATGGTTATGCTTCGTTTCACATAGAACTTGTTCACGGACAAAAAGGTATCCCTTTATCCATGAAAGTACCTGAGATGGAATCCGCCTATATTTTGTTTGTTGATGGTGAAAGGTTAGCTTCCAATGGATATGTTTCGACTTCCTACCAAACAGGGATCCCTGAATATCGACCACAAATCATCGACTTCATTCCCAAAGAAAACAAATCATCATTTTTATTACAAATATCCAATTACCATCATAGAAAAGGTGGACCAGCTCAAGTCATCACATTAGGAAGGACTTCAGAAATCCATAAACAATATGAGTTCGAAATCCTTAGGGATATGTTACTTGTCGGAAGTATTTTATTTATGGGTTTGTATCATATTTTCCTATATTGGAATCGTAAAAAAGACCCATTTACTTATTGGTTTGCTTTAACTTGTATCCTTGTAGCACTGCGAGTTTTTATCACAGGTAATAAATACCTTGTACAAATTGTCCCAAATTTACCTTGGGAAATCCATTTAAAACTAAGTTATTTGAGTTTTTTCTTCATCACTCCCATCTTTGCAAAGTATGTATATTTATTATTTAAACCATATTTTTCTAGAAGGATTTACGAATTACTTAAATATGTTGGATTTGCTTTTTGTTTCATAGTCCTTGTCACACGATCTTCGTTTTACACATATTTGATGGTGCCTTTTCAAATTTTCACATTGTTTGGTGCTTTGTATACCGTCGTTGTTTTGATGAGAGCAATTCGAGATACTTTGCCTGGTTCCGTCATATTTTTATTCAGTTTTTTGGTTTTTGTGGCAAGTTTTGTAAATGATATTTTAGTAAACAATCTCATCATCAATTCTCCTCTCACCATACACTTCGGGATTTTTATGATGTTTTTTGTGCAGTCAATTTACATTGCACGGAATTTTTCGAAAGGGTTTGTGGAAGCAGAAAATCTAGCGATCGAACTTTCGGAAAAAAACCAAACCCTTCAAAAAGTACAAAACCAAATTACAATTTTGAATGAACGTTTGGAAACAAGAGTTAAAGACAAAACCATCGAATTACAAAGTAAATTGGATCAAATCACAAAGGATATGAAACTGGCAAAGTCCATCATCCAGAGTGTCACAAAAGTTCCAGATATGGAACCTTATATCAAAGTGGACATTATGTACAAACCAACAGCTGATGTTGGTGGCGACATTTTTTTTGTAAAAAGAATCCAGGATTTTTATTACCGATTCTTTTTGGGTGATGCCACTGGACACGGGTTACAAGCCGCATTGTATTCTATGATGATCCAATCAGAATTTGAAAGAGTTTCGGCAGTTGCTATGCGACCGAATGATCTATTGTTTTATATGAACCAACATTTTTATGACAAAAATGCTGACTTACAAATTTATTTTCCAGCACTTGTGATGGACTTTGATTTTCACCAATCAATACTTCGTTATGCGGGGGGTGGAGTCCAAAACCAAATTATTTTGAAAAAAAATGAAGGTAATTTGATTTTGGAAAACACAGGTCCTATCATTGGGATTCTTGAACATTATCGATACGGGATTTTTGAATCAAAAGTAGATTCAGGGGATAGAATCTTTTTATTTACTGATGGACTCTTTGAAGAATTAAACGAAGCAGATGGAATGCAGGCTTGGGACGATTTATTATCGATGGTTCAAAGTACAAAAGATTTACCTTTTGGAGAAGTCATTCCATCCATCCAAACGATGTTATTCCAAAAAATGAATAAAACCACTTGGAAAGATGATTCAACTTTAATTCTAATTGAAATCGCTTAAATGAAAGATCGGAAACATTAAGGTTTGATTCCAATCCGGTATTGTGTTTCCCAATTGTGACGAGGGAAAATACTTTCGGGATTGTGAAATGACAACAATCCCAACAGATTTTATCGGATTTTACCAATCACCTGAGGCACCACCACCTGCAGAATCACCACCACCGCCGGACCAACTATCACTTCCTGAATCACCAGACGACCATGAACCTCCCCCGGAAGACCAGCCGCCATAATAACCACCGCTATCTGATCCGCCACCACCACCGAGTCCATGCCCAAGTTTACGCCTTAGGAACATGATGATCACAAACAAAATAATTGCTACGATGAGGCCAAACGTACTTCCAAATAAAAAAGTAAATAATGGTAAGATGACAAGTAAACCAATGATGGTAAAAATCACACCACCAATGGAAGGTATGAAGAGTGAAATGAATGTAAAAATCCCCCCTACGATTCCAGAAGGAATCACATCTTCAGCTGTTCCGCGGCCTGAAGTTTGTACATCATCTTCAGAAGGAGCATATTCTCCTCGGATCGTCGCCATGATTGCATTCACACCAGCCGTCACTCCACCATCCATATCTTTTGATTTAAAACTGGGTGTGATTTCATTCCTTACGATATGTTTGGCTTGGATGTCAGTTAAAGCACCTTCGAGTCCACGTCCCACTAGAATTCTCATCTTACGTTCGTTTGGCGCAATGATAAGGAGAACTCCATTACCTTTGGATTTTTGGCCTAATTTCCATTCATCAAAAATTTCAATAGCCACACCTTCGATGCTTTCCTCTTGCAAACTTGGTGTTGTGTAAACAGCAATTTGATTGCTTGTTTCTGCTTCAAATTCTTTCAATTTGGATTCTATTTGGTCGATTGTTGCAGGAGATAAAATCCCTGCATGGTCCATCACACGCCTTTCCAGTTTAGGAACTGGGTAATCAAAAAGGGAAACATTTGCCAAGCACATTAGGAAAAAACAAATGAATCCAATTTGTTTGTTTTTTTGTGGAGTAGGGTTTATTGGTGGTTTGGTCTTCATCACATCAATTTCCCACCATCACGAATTTCATTCGAAATTTCGTTTTTATCATCTTTTTCAATTTTGATATTAAATTTTTTTAGTAGGTCTCCACAGAAGAGGATACTTGCAACAATCCCTTCCTTTTTTTTACCAGATTTCATCCCTTCAATGATGAGGCGAACTGCTTCATTCCATTCAGATTTGGGAACCACTTTTGCTATCTCTTTGTCTGGATACACTCTAACATAATGTTCAAAGAGAGAGATATAGATGAGGATACCTGTTCGGTTTTTTGTGCGGAAAACTTCTTCTTCTAAAAACGCTTCTTTGGTTCTGAGTTCGACAAAGTATTGTTTTGTGTTTTTGGGAACCAGAAGGATCCGAAGTTTTGGGAAAAATGCAAAAATTCCAAGTCCGAGTATTGCTCCTATCCAAACAGATAAAACCGCAAACATGGACTCATTTCCCCAAACTAGTCCGTATGTATTTTGTGCTGTATAGAAGCTTATGCCTGTTAGACCACCAAATAAAAAAGCTCCAAACCAAGCCCATTCTTTATAATGGTGGGAAGACTCTGCAAAAAATGGGACTATTTCAGCAGAAGTTTTGGATTCTGCTTCATCAACAGCAGATTTGATCTCATCTAAATCAGATTTTGAGAAATAACGCGATAGTACACTCATGGGCAAAAGGAAAACAGATTCCTTAGCCCAAATCAATCAAAAAACCTAAATTTTGGAATCGATAACGATGGCGATACTCACGAGAAATAAGTGTAAAATACTAAAAAAGAAAAATCGTTTTGCCAATACTTTGTCCATTGAAAGTTTCAAACGATAGGCAAATGTCAGGATGAGAACGGTGAGTACAATTGCAGAAAGTAAAAATAAATACCCCATACGATCGTCTACAAAATAGAATCCGATAACAGATGCGGAATAGGCAATGGCATATAGAAAAATTTGGTTCACTGTTTTTTGAATCCCAGAAACCACAGGCATCATTGGGATACCTGCAAATTCATAATCATCTTTTAAGAAAATGGCAAGTGCCCAAAAATGCGCAGGGGTCCAAAGGAAAATCATCAAAAACATAATCCATGCTTGGACTGGCAAAGTATTTGCCATTGCTGCATATCCTATGAGTGGGCCAATACAACCAGAGATCCCACCGATGACGATATTTTGTTCAGTTCTCGGTTTTAACCAAATGGTGTATAAAAATACATACAATAATAGAGCTGATAAAGCGCAAATTGCAGTTAATAGATTTACATAGTAAGTTAAGATAACAAAGGCAATGATTGCAACAACAACTCCTAAAATTAGAGCTATGTTAGGGGAGATCACTCCCGCAGGGATTGGTCTTTGTTTTGTCCGATACATGACTGCATCCCTTTCTCTCTCAATGTATTGGTTGAGGATAAAGGAAGCAGAACTCATCAAATAGGTCCCAAATAAGGTAATGACAATCGAAAATAAACTAGGGTATCCAGTTGTACCAAGATACATTCCTGGTAGTACGGTCGCAAGAACGAGTACTGTGACCCTTGGTTTTGTCAATTGGTTCCATAAACGGAACATCAACGTACCTCTTCTTTAAACGATCGGAAATGATAAAAAGATGCTACGTAACAGAATAAAAAAACAAGGACTCCGTTGAGAGTGTGGAGGCCAGTGATTAGTTTTGGCAATTGATACAATACATTCATCGCCCCTAAAAAAATTTGAAACGAAACAAAGTAAGCAGCAAGTTTTAAATAGAGTTTCACTTCTCTTTTATGTAAAGTTAGGATTGCATAAGCAGATAAAGACAATACAAGTAATGCTGTTAGATAACCAAACAGCCTGTGTTCCATGTGGAATCGAATGGTTCCCACCATTTCGGGAAACCATTCCCCATGGCAAGTTGGAAAATCTGGACAAGCAAGACCTGCGTAGTGAGAACTTACTTTTCCTCCCAAAAATAATTGGTATAAAACAACAATAAGCACTAATATAAAATAATACTTTCCATTTGGATTTGCATTGAAGTTTGATTTTTTAGATTCAGATAAAAGTAAACGAATGGTTAAACAGGATGATAATAATAACACTGCGTTGAGTAAGTGTAAGTTAACAGTTGTTGGGTGGAGAAGCTTTGTAACGGTTAATCCACCAAGGATCACTTGTGAAATTAAGAATAATAATGAAAGTGTAGCAGGAATTCCCAAGGATTTCCTTGTTTCTTGTTTGATTAATATCCAAACAAATCCGATCCCCACAAGAATTCCTAATATTCCTGAGTAATAACGGTGACCTACTTCCATAAAGATTTGGAAGGTAAACTCAGGCACAAATTTTCCATGGCATAAAGGCCAATCTGGGCATGCGAGTCCTGAGTCTGTGGCCCGAACGAGAGGTCCATAGAGTAGATTCAGTAGGATCATTGCGGAAAGGATGGTGTAAAAACGTTTGAGTGTCATACGTCTATCTGTTTCCTCCAGGTTTTGTGATTAGGATCTGGGGAAAATAAAATTAATCTTGCATCTTTTAAAAATTGTTGGATAAAAAGAGCAGTTTTTCGTATAGACTATATCAGGTAAGATTATGCAAAACACAGACCTTTACAACAAGGGTGGCTATTGGACTTTCCTTGTCACACTCGCACTCAACATTCTATTCTTCGCTTACATTTCCTTTGTCCATCCGGGAACTCCGGAAAACCCAGGAATGGAAAACAAAAGCGTTCAGTCCAAATAGGGTAACAACCAAATTACGTGAACATCCGTATTTTCATTTGTTTCTGTTTTCTTTTTCTCTTCGAGTCAGCGTTTGCGTATGACCCTCATTCGAACTTAGCAAGAGAAAACAAACTTCCGAAAGAATTAGAAAACATTGGATTCTCGGATGTAACGGGCAAAACCCTCAAACTTGATATCCCTTTCCGTGACGAACAAGGAAAAGAAGTTCTTTTTTCTGACTTCCTCTCACAGGGAAAACCAATCCTCCTTTCTCCTGTATATTTCAAATGCCCAACCCTTTGTAACTTTCACTTAAATGGTGTTTTCAAAAGTTTAAAGGACCTTGATTGGACTCTCGGCAAAGAATACCAATACATTGCGGTATCCATTGACCCAAAAGAAAACGAGTCCGTTTCGTTTCCAAAAAAAGGTGCGTATTTGAAGGATTATGGGAGGCAAGGCGGGGAATCGGGATTACACCTACTGACAGGAACACAAGAATCCATTGATGCACTCACCAAACAATTGGATTTTCGTTATGCTTGGGACGGTGATGCCAAACAATACATCCATGCTAGTGGTGTGTATGTTCTCACTCCTTCTGGGAGAGTGTCTCGGATTTTCCAAGGCATCCAACTCGAACCAAGAGATTTAAAATTTGCCTTTCTTGAGGCATCTTCAGGTAAGATTGGGAGTTTTGTAGACAAGTTTGCTTTATTTTGCTTTCAATTTGATCCAAGAAAAAATAAATATACGATATACGCATACAGGATGATGCAATTCGGGGGGGCGGTCACCTTACTCCTCCTCGGTGCGTTTTTATACATAAACTGGCGAAAAATAACAAATAACAACCGTCAAGGAGTCACATAGATGTCTTGGAGCAGTCTCATTCCAGCGACCTCATTCATGCCTATCCAGGCCACTGAAATCGCAAAAGAAGTCGATCTTCTATATGCGTTTCTAATCATTTCAAGCCTTGTTTCGTTTGTCATCTTGATTGGTGGAATGACATGGTTCCTCATCAAGTTCAAACGTACAAGTTTAGACCAGAAATCAGCATACATTACTCACAATAATTTTGCAGAGTTCCTTTGGTCCTTTATCCCTCTCGTCATTATGATGGGAATTTTCTATTGGGGTATGGTCATTTTTGAAAAACTTAGAACTCCACCCGAAGACATTGCGGCAGAAATCCATGTCACTGGTGAACAGTGGGCTTGGACTTACCGATATGCCAATGGAAAAGAGTTTTATAGTTCTGCCAATGAACCAATGATTGTTCCTGCGGGGAAGGCAACAAAACTCATCCTCACTTCTAAAGATGTGATTCACAGTTTTTATGTCCCAGCGTTCCGAACCAAACAAGATGCGGTTCCAGGAAAACTCACACAACTTTGGTTTGAACCAAAACAACCTGGGGAATACATCGTATTCTGTACAGAGTATTGCGGAACAAAACATTCTGGCATGATGATCAAAATCAAAGCGATTCCTTCTGAAGAATATGCTGCTTGGTACCATGCTGAGAAAAAAGGCGCGGACACTCCAGCTGATCTTGGAAAGGTTTTGTTTGCACAAAAAGGTTGTGCCGGTTGCCATTCCATTGATGGCACAAGAGTGGTTGGACCTACCATGAAAGGACTTTTTGAATCCGAACGTAAATTCACAGACGGTAGCAAAACCAAAGCTGACGAAAACTACCTCCGCGAATCCATTCTTGTTTCCACAGCAAAAATTGTTGAAACCTACTCACCAGTGATGCCGCCTTTCCAAGGCCAATTGTCTGATGTAGAAGTTGCCAATCTAATTGAATATATCAAATCCATTAAATAAGGAAGAGAGATGAGTTCAGCACATACAAAAACCGAACATGGTCACACAGACCATAATTACCTGAACCACGGATCTGGAATCTGGTCTTGGATGACCACTCTAGACCACAAACGCATTGGACTTATGTACTTTGCAACAGTAGCCACCCTTTTCTTAATTGGTGGTTTCTTTGCTTTAGGAATTCGACTGCACTTAGCAAAATTCGGTGCAGAACCTCTTTTGGATCCAGACACTTATAATAAGTTTATGACTTTTCATGGTGCCATCATGGTATTCATGGTGATCATTCCTGGAATTCCAGCTTTCCTTGGAAACTTTGTCCTCCCGATCCAACTTGGTGCCAAAGACGTTGCTTTCCCAAGGCTCAACCTTGCGTCTTACTACATCTTCATTGCAGGTGCTGCGATTGCTGCTTCTTCGATGATTTTTAACCAAGTGGACACAGGATGGACATTTTACACTCCTTACTCGACTGCAAAAACTGGCAATGGGGTGATTTTACTTGTTTTGGGTGCTTTCACAATGGGGTTTTCTTCCATCTTAACGGGACTCAATTTCATTGTAACCACTCATAAACTCCGAGCACCAGGAATGACAATGGACAGAATCCCACTCATGATTTGGGCTCTCTATTCCACATCTATCATTCAGATCCTTGCAACACCAATCCTTGCCATCACTCTCCTCCTCATTGGAGCTGAGAAAACTCTCGGTGTGGGAATTTTTGATCCAGACCTTGGGGGAGACCCAGTTCTTTTCCAACACTTCTTTTGGTTCTACTCCCACCCTGCGGTGTACATCATGATTCTACCTGCGATGGGTGTGATCTCTGAACTCATCACTGCGTTCTCTAAAAAAACCATCTTTGGATATCGTGCGATTGCTTATTCTTCGGTAGCGATTGCAGCAGTATCCTTTCTTGTTTGGGGACACCATATGTTTGTGTCTGGCCAATCCACTCTTGCTGGAATTATTTTCTCCATCATCACGATGTTTGTTGGAGTTCCAACTGCAATCAAACTCTTCAACTGGATCTCTACAATGTATCGCGGAACGGTTACTTTCGAAGCGCCAATGCTCTTCGCTCTTGGTTTTATGTTCCTCTTTACCATCGGTGGTTTGACAGGTGTATTCCTTGCATCAACTGGTATGGACGTTCACTTCCATGACACTTACTTCGTGGTAGCTCACTTCCATTATGTAATGGTGGGTGGAACTCTTATGGCTCTTATGGGCGGTATCTACTACTGGTTTCCAAAAATGTTTGGAAGGATGACTTCTGACCTAGGTGGAAGAATCTCTTGGGTTCTTATTTTCACTGGATTTAATGTCACTTTTTTCCCACAATTCGTACTAGGGGCTATGGGAATGCCAAGACGTTACTTTGATTACCTTCCTGAATACACAAACCTCAACCAAATCTCTACAGTGGGATCTTGGCTGATTGGTCTTGGATTTTTGGTAGGACTCATCACCATCATTCATGGAATTTTCAAAGGGGAAAAAGCGTCTGATAACCCTTGGGGTGCAAAAACACTCGAATGGCAAACGTCTTCTCCTCCTCCACACGAAAACTTTATCAATACTCCAACAGTAACTGCAGGGCCATATGACTTCCGTTAGTTCTTCAAGTGAATTTCATCACCAACACCATTTTAAGAGTGCGGACCACCAGTACGCCTCTTCCAAACAAGGAATTTGGTTATTCCTTTGCACTGAGATCCTTATGTTCGGTGGCCTATTCGTAGGTTACCTCATTTACCATTCTCTTTACCCAACTGTTTTCAAAAATGGTTCGGAAACATTAGATTGGAAGATGGGTGCTGTGAACACAGTGGTCCTTCTTGTAAGTTCCTTTACAATGGCTGCTGCAATCAATTATGTGCAACGTGGTCTCCATAAAATCGCTGCCATTATGCTTGCTCTCACAATTGCTTGTGCAGGTGCCTTCATGGTCATCAAATACTTCGAATATAGCCACAAGTTCCATGTAGGAACTGTTCCCGGCAAATTTTCGTTAGTTGACCCAAAGTGTGGGGCAGGTGGAAAAAGAGCAGAATGTGAATCTAAAATTTCTGCTCTATTAAAAAATCCAGCTGAGCTTGAAAAAAACCATGTCAGTGCAGAAGAAGTCACTCGCTTAAAAGCTGTGATCTCCCAACCAAAATGGGAAATGTTCTATGGTTTTTACTTCGTAATGACTGGTCTTCACGGGATCCACGTAGTTGCGGGTGCACTCCTAATCTTCTGGATTTTCATCAAAACATTAAGAAGAAAAGTTGGACCTGAATACTACACTCCAGTGGAAGGTGTAGGTTTATTTTGGCACGTTGTGGACTTGGTATGGATTTACCTCTTCCCACTTCTATACTTGGTAGGATAAAAAGGAATATAAAATGGAATACGTAATTAATTACGGACTTTACTTCATTGCACTTGCGGCTGTTTTTACACCTGTTCTTGGATTTGGAATTTTTGCACCAGGAATTGCAACTGCTACCATTTTTGGATTTATTGTAAACTGGTTTGGTCAATTTTTCCAAACAGATCGTTTTGCAAAATTCACATCAGAAAACAAAGATAACAAATTGTTGAAATTTGTTCTGGGTGATGAAGATCATAAAGAAGACCATGCTTCTGCCTCTATGTGGGTAGAAGATGGCGAAGAGGAAGAAGAACACGAACACCATGTAATATCCATTAAAACATACGTGTATGTGTTACTTGCTCTTTTCTTTGGAACTTTCGTAACTGTTTGGGTTGCCCAATACGATTTAGGAAAGTGGAATATGATTGTAGCAATGGCTGTGGCAACTTGTAAGGCATTTTTCGTATTAGCATACTTTATGCACTTAAAGTATGACAATATGCTAAATCGCGTGATTTTCCTCTCAGCATTTGCATTCCTTGCATTGCTTTTTGCTTTCTCTTTTGGTGATATCATTTCTCGGATCGCACCTACAACAGAATCACCGGTAAAAACTTTTTTCTAATAATTAGAAAGTTTAAGTTTGGAGAAACCCGCCTTTGTGCGGGTTTTTTCGTCTAATAAACCATCGTGTTTCGGACCTTAAAGTCGATTGTATCCAAGTATTTTGACTTAATCCCAGAAAGGGAAATATACAATTTAGAATATTGTAAAGAATTAGATCGTCATTCCCGAATCATACAATTCCCTGGAAGTATTATCGGGAGTATCGCTTTACTTGGGTTTGCTTTTGATACGGATGCTAAACTCCATCCTGAATTCCCCGAGATGTTCTATTTTCGCATTGGGTTCACTTTATTATGTGTTTTTTACATTTTTCTAATATTATTCAATCATTCAAGAAACGTTCAATCTAGAATAGAAGGTTTAACTTGGGGTTATGTATTGTATGGATATGTGTTGTTTACAACATCATTCTTTACAGGTAGAATCGCCGACGATGCTCCTTATGTTTCTGGATTGCAGATGGTGGTGATCATACTATCATTTTTACCTCTGCCAAGAAAAACTCTTTTTATTTATTATCCGATTTCCATATTTTTATTCTTACTATCTGTTTTTATTTATAAACCAGACTTAAACACACCAGCAGCTGAGTATTCAATGCAAAACTTAGTTCTAAGTTATGTATTAGGTGTATTTAGTGGACTCATCATCGAAAGATATCGATTCCATTCATTTTTAAATCATCTTTTGATCACTAAAAAAAACGAAGAAGTCACAAAAACAGCTAACGAACTTCACACATTAAAGTCCCAACAAGATGGGGATTATTTTCTCACTACATTATTATTTGATCCACTCATCGGAAAAGAATTTGATGGGAACGCTGTAACAATCAACACCTTACTAAGCCAATACAAAAAATTTAATTTTCGTGGTAAGGAATACCAGTTAGGTGGAGATTATTTATCTGTTTATAATCTAATTTTACAAGGGAAACGATATAAGGCCTTTATTAATGGTGATGCAATGGGTAAATCAATCCAGGGAGCAGGAGGAGCCATTGTTCTTGGTGCAGTTTACAATTCGATTGTAATACGTTCTAAAATGGATCCAACTTCTTCAAACAGGTCACCTGAGCGATGGTTACACGATTGTTATTTGGATCTTCAAAAAATATTTGAGACCTTTGATGGAGCGATGTTAGTTTCGGCTGTTCTTGGCCTTTTAGAAGAATCTACAGGTACTTTATACTTTATCAATTTGGAACACCCTTGGATCATTTTGTACCGAGATGGAAAAGCAAGTTTTATCGAAGATGAGATTCACTATTACAAATTGGGTGTAATGGAAGTTCCAACAAATCGATTTATCTCAGTGTTCCAGTTGCAAAAAGGAGATAAAATCATTTGTGGTTCAGATGGAAAAGATGATATTGTAATTTCGCAATCAGGAAGGTATCGTGAAATCAATGAAGATCAAAACCTGATTTTGAATTGTCTTGAAGAATCAGATGGAGATTTGGAATCAGTGATCTCTATTTTAAAAACGAAAGGAAATTTCTCTGATGATTTAAGTATGATATCCTTAGAGTATAATTTAGGATCGTTTTCAAAACCTGGAATTTATTGGGAAGAAGCCAAAAAATTTATCAAACAAAAACAACATAGTAAAGCATTGGACATACTTTTATCGTATAATTCTGCATTAGAAATTTCTATTAAGGAATTAAAATACATCACTCGTTTATACGAAAAAGAGAATATTTTACTGAAAGCGGTTGAGTATGCGAGTTTAGCTTTAGAGAATTTTCCATCCGATACCAGTTGGATGTTTCATACATCTGTATTGTATAAACGATTGTATTCAATTTACAAATCAAAATCCTTTTTAGAAGAATCCCAAGAGTTGAGTGAGCGTGTTCGATTGCGCCAACCACATAACATTCGAAATTTAATTCATTTAGCAGATGTTTGTAGTATTAATGGAGATAAAGATCGGTTCGTATACTTACTAAAACAAATCGAATCCTTAGAACCTAATAATCCCAAGTTGATCGAATTAAAAGAAAAAACATAACATATTAATCCAATTGTTTATTCTTTCTGTATTCCAATGGAGTTATCCCTAAAGTTTTTTTGAACTCTGAGTTGAAGCTAGATTTCGATCCAAATCCAGTTGTAAATGCAATGGACAAAATGGTTAGTTCTGAATTATTTTTTAATAAACGTTTTGCTTCGTCGATTCGATATGAATTGACGAAGGATCGAAAACTTTGACCTAACTTTGCATTGATCAATT
Source organism: Leptospira sp. WS39.C2 (assembly GCF_040833965.1). NCBI lineage: Bacteria > Pseudomonadati > Spirochaetota > Leptospiria > Leptospirales > Leptospiraceae > Leptospira > Leptospira iowaensis. Next base: position 2,885,378 of record NZ_CP162142.1, on the reverse strand, counting down.
CCGAAGTTTGTTGGACATTTAGTCCAATTGCTTTCGCCGTTTTTTCTAAGTCCATCATTTCATCGAGATACGGTTTTGACTCTTTCATCCATAATTCTAACTTTTGAATATAATGATTATAATCGATTTTTTCTAATTTAGATTTGGAATACCTGTTACTCAATTGTGACTCAAGTTTGAGCATTCGTTCTGAAATATTATTTCGACTTAATGTAAGGTCTTGGTATTTTTGGAATAAATTGAATAACAAAAAGAAAAAATCTATTGGGAAAGCAAATACTGGACCATAAGCAACTAATAAGGAATACTTTGTAATTCCTAAATAGTAGAAAATAGATATATATCCGAATACGAAGTATATGCCCCAACTCAATAAAAAGAATACAATCTTTTTATCCCCTAAAATAAATACTCGAATTCCTGTTAGGAGTATAAACGGAATAGAAACGATATAGGTTAATTGAATCACTTTAAATAAAAGAGCATATTCATCCGAAAACAAAATTGCTACAGCCAAAAGACAACCAAGCAATGCAAAAAAGAGCAATATTCTATCAGCAATTGGAGTTTTGATTTTTGTTTGAAGGAATAGTCGCGTGAACTGAAAAGAAGTAGCTACACCAATTGATAAAAAGAATAAAATTGCTTTACTCTGCCACCAAGTTGCGTAAGGCCAAAAACTGTGGAAGGAATTTCCATATTGTGTGTTGTACCATAGTGTATGTGTAACGACATAGATAGAGTAGTATAAAAAAGCATACATTCGGAATGCGAGTGCATAAAACAAACTAATGATAAACATGATAGCGCAAATACAAACTAAAGACCAATTGATGGAAGTTTCTAAAATGGTTTTATTTTGAAATTCTTTTTCATTCAGTAATAATATTGGAAATGAAATTAAGGAACTCGATTGCAATCGGATGTAGAAATATTTTTCAGTGGAATGGTAAGGGATTCGAAAACTGGGGTTTAAACCTTCTGGTACAGCCCAACTTACCTTCGGGTAACTGTCTCCTGTTTGGAATTCTATATATGAACTATTAGAATTTGGAAAAAACAGTTTTATGTTATCTAGAACTCGCCACTCAAAAGAAAGTATACTCCCAGGTTTAAACGTTTCATTGGAAGTTCTCGCCCGAAGCCAAATGACACTTTTTGTGTATTGAAAATTCATTGTGTTCTCTCTGAATGAATTCCATTTAGGCACCGAATCTATATTGGTAATTTCTACATTATGAGTCATATCCTCAAAATATTCGAATTTGTTTGTAATGTTGTTTTCGTAAAAATAGGAGCAATTACAGAAAAATAAACTAATATAGATTAGAAAACAGTACTTCAGCCGCATCACCATAAGTTTTCAGTAGAACGGACCAATTGGGCAAGTGGAAAAAATGTCCAAAAATATATCTTCGGACGACGATTCCCTTATTTCAGATATGCTTTGGAATCATGGAGAGGCATAATTTTCTAATCACCGAACGGTTCCTAGTGTTGGTATTTTTTTTCAGCGTTAGTTTTTTTTGTCAGCCAAGTTCTTTTAATAATACAGGGGACTATGAAAGCCGTTCTTTTAGGGAAACTAAAATTTTACAATGTTTGTTGGATGGAAGTTGTACCCCTAAAAACGCAAGTACGGAACGCAGTTACGAAATTCCGTCCTCACTGGTTTCGGGACTTTTCGCATGGTATCCACTCGATGGAAACTCCAATGATATGAGCGGAAACGCACGGCATGGTTATTCCCCTGGTGGGGTTTGGCCTGCGACTTCCGGTCCTTCTTATGCTGTCGGTCACTCTAACCTAACAAATGGTAGTGCGTCCTTTAATGGTACAAATCAATTGTTTGCCAGTGACTTTGTTCCCCTTTGTCATGAAGATTTTGCCATCACATTTTGGATTTATTCAAATCTAACTTCTAATAATAGAATTTTGGGATACCAAGCAGCACCAAGCTTCAATCCTGGAATCACAATGACTCTCAATGTTTCAGGGAATCCAGAGTTTCTTTCTTTTTGGATCGCTGGTGGTGGTAACATAGATGGTATATCGGTGACTTCCTCTTCAGCTGTCACTGCAAATGTTTGGACTCACATTGCCTATGTTCATAATGGATCCACTCGCCAAGGAACTATCTGGGTCAATGGTGTAATTACAGGTAATACTTCTAACTTTGGTTCTTATGAAGGGTGTACCACAGGTATTTCGCCAAACCAATGGCATAATGGAACACCACTTAATATCGGATATGCGTATCCATCTCAATTTTTTGTAGGAATGTTGGATGATATTTGGTTTTTTAAAGAACGCCAACTGAATGCCAGTGATATTTCCACTTTGATGAGCCTTCCTTAGTGTTTGATTGATTTGGACTCATTTGTTTTATCAATGAATCTTGATGAAAAACCGTTTGAGTGTGTGAATTCTGTCGATGATTGGCATGTTGTTCGGTACATATTATTTTTTGAATAAAATAATTCGATCCTGAATCTCCAAATTTTTAAACCCAATTTCCTCTTTAATCCATTCAAATGATTCTTTTGTATAAAAAAATGTATGGGTTTGGTCATTTTTATAATACCATTTTTCAAAAATGATCGAATCGTCATAAGGATGTGTCAAGATATACAACCTTCCGTTTTCCTTTAATAATGATTTTAGATTTTCAAATTCTTCCTTTGGATGATGGAAATGTTCTACAACTTCGGTGAGGATAATGTAGTCATACATTCGTTTTAAGTTTTCTTTCTGTGGATGGAAAAAGGGATCATACAAATTGATTTTATATCCAGATTGTGAAAGTAAGTATTCTACAACTGGACCTGGCCCCGCACCATAATCCAGGCCAATATCATCTGGAGTTTGTGTTATTAGAACTTTTTCTACAATGGGTTTTAAAAAATTTTGGTATTTTATATCCAAAATATCGTTGTTATGTTCTAAATACCTGCGTTTCTCTTCTTCATTTGTTGGCCAATATTCTTTATCCATAAAAATAGATAAACAGTTCGAACATCGGTGATAAGATCTAAATTTGTTTTTATGAAATGGGTTTGAAGTTGATTCACAAAGTGGGCAATTCATAAGAAACTCTTTCCAGTTTCTTATGAATCAAATTTCATTCAATTGTTATTCATTCAAATTGATTTTCTTTCTTCAAAAGTACAAACCAATCAATCGATCCAATGGTTTTTGATGACCTTATTTTTTATCCTTTTCCCAGAATTTTAATTCAGGGCAATACCTTGTTAGATTAAAATTTCTTAGTACAACATCTGAACCCAAATATGGATTTGGTTTTCCGGAGGAAATAAGTGTATGAGTTGAGGATTGTTTTGCATGATCAAAATCTGTGCAAACAGCCGTAACGGAAGCGGGTTGAAGTGTCAGTTTGCTTGTGACAGGTGTTTTTGCAGTTCGAGTATATCTATAATTCCCACTATCATAAGTGATGTAAAATTTTGATTGTACTTCAAAATTCCCAGGCAAAAAAAGGAAGGGGGCTGACTTAATATCATATTGGTTCCCATCACCATCTTTTACTAGGACTCCTGTTACATATCCATCAAACAAGATGAGACCTTTGTTGTTTTTTACTTTCGAACGTTCTGATTCAAATTGTTTGTAAGTTGTAGTGTCCGTCTTTTCTTTGAATTTTTCGTTAACATCTAATTTGATATTTTCTTCTGGAGATTTATAAACAAATAAGGCATCGTTTGTATGATCAATAAGAAATAAAACAGGAGAAAAGAGAACCGTTAGTAAATTCCAATATGCAAACTTATTAAACTTTTTCTCGATAACGATCGTTTTTGGTTCAAAACCATTTTTTTCAATTCGATAAGTGAATTTTTTATCGGATTTTACTGGGTAATCAATTTGGTGGAATGTTTCGCTTACTTTTTCATCATCAAGGTAAATGCTTGCTTCCATTGGTTCTGTATATATTTGTATGGGTCTATGTGTTGTGGGTTTAAACATCGTACCACAACCTATTGTCAGTAAGGTTGTGGTGAATAATGCTAGTTTTACGATTGAAAATGGGGATTGTTTCATGCCTAGAACCATAACAATCCATTGGTAATTTTGTAACGCTTTTTTTTGGCAAAGGACTTATGTTTTCATAGAGTTAATCTATATTGGATTTAAATATCAGATCTACTTCGTGTAGTGGATTGAATTGAAAAAAAACCAGTCTATTTTTTATGTTTTGTTTCCGACAATAGTAGTAATAGAGAAATCGGAACGCCCATGCAAAATATAGATTATTCCAGAAAGCTTCGGTCTGGCCGACCCTTTGACAGTGAGGTTCCTACATATTCCTCCAGCTCTCATGTTTCTTCTTCTCTCGGCCAAGGGACAAAACCCAAATCTGCGTTTATCCTCCTCATTGGCGGAATTTTACTTTTTACATCTGGAATGGTTGTTGGGATCCAATTAGGGCAAAAAGAGAGTAAGTTCAAAGAAAATGCGGAAACATCATTTTCTAATGTCGGTACAAAATCCCAATCTCTCTCAAAACTTGCTGAATCAGGTAAGGAATCGGATCCAACCCAAGAGAACCAAGGCCAAAACACAGAACAAAGTACAAGTTCACCTTTCCCAGCAACTCTCAAATTCCCTCCTAAAAATGACCAAATCAATTATATGGTTCAAATTGGTGATTTCAGTCCGGAAGAAGCCGTTTCCGTAGGGAAACAATTGATTGAATCCCAACCCAATTTGCGTGGTAGGATCTTTCGCACTTCGACTGGGAAATTATTTGCAGGGTATTTTTACAGATTGGAAGATGCGAAAGAAGCTTTGGATTCAGTAAAGGTCAAATTGCCTCAATTGACAGGTGCAGAAGTAAAAACCATTCGATTCTGAACTATTTTTGCCAACTTCCTTGACATTGGCCAAATTTCAGGTATACTGATGGCAAGAGTATTTACGGAAGTTATTATACTTACTTGGCTACAAAAAAACTAAACGAAAAAACTAAAGAGCCTAAATTCAAGGTAGGGGATTACGTTGTGTATCCCATCCATGGAGTAGGTGAAGTCACAGAAGTTGCTAAAAAGCTGATTCTGGGAAAGAAAAAAGACTGTTACAGTTTGGAAATTCAAGGTTCCAAAATGAAGGTCTCTATCCCTGTGGATCGCGCAATGGATGTGGGTATCCGGTCGATCATTGATAAAAAAGAGATCAAAAAAGTTCTCACTCTCCTAAAAAAGGATGAGGTCGACACGGAAGAGGACTGGAAAGTCCGTTACCAGAACAATATGAACAAGATCAAATCTGGTTCTATTTTCGAAGTGGCTGATGTTTGCCGTAATCTTTACAGACGTGCCTATGGCAAAGAACTCTCCATTATGGAGAGAAAGCTCTATGAGAGCGCCTATAATTTAGTAAAGATGGAAATTGCATTGAGTAAGGGTGTACCCCAAGAAGAAGCAGGAAACATTGTTTCCGATGTGCTGGCAGCTTCAGTGCAAGGATTGGCTCCACCACCACCTCCAAAAGAATTGGATGATGATCTAGATTTAGAATAAACTTCCGTTTTTGCTCAAACTCTTTTACAAGGATTGAGTTATGAAACATTTACTTTCTGCCCTTGGGACACTACTTGTCTCTTCGGTATCGTTTTTCTTTATACATTCCGAGTCGCAAAACATTGTTTTGGCGGGAATTCTCGCAGGTTGTGTTTTGGTTTATTCTTTGGTATTAATTCTCGGTGAGAGAAAATTATTTCCAGAAATCAAAGCAGATGTCATTGTATGTGCGAGTGTCGGTGCACTTTTGGGATTATCCATTGTTGCCTTCCCTGTGAGTTTACTCAATGATTATGGTTTCAAGTCAGTTTCCATTTTTGTAGCAGTAATTTTCTTTTTAACTGGAATCAAAACTGGTGTGTCGTTTTCTAAAAAACCAGGTCTTTCGGTATTTGGTGGTGGTAGTGGAGCTCCTGGATCTAGTTTTTCCATTCCAGGACTTGAGGGTGGAACGTCACAAATCAGAGACAAAATCCTAGATACATCGGTTGTAATCGATGGAAGGATTTTGGACATTGCTGATACACATTTTTTGGATGGTCCACTCATCCTTCCTAACTTTGTATTACGTGAAATCCAATTAATTTCAGATTCTTCTGATCCTATCAAAAGAGCTCGAGGTCGTCGTGGTCTTGAGATGTTAAACAAACTCCAAAGAAAGGGATCCATAGAAGTTAAAATCACTTATACAGATTATTCTGATACTCGTGAAGTGGATGCAAAACTTGTAAAACTTGCACGTGATACGGGTGGGGCTGTTGTAACCAACGATTTCAACCTAAACAAAGTTGCAGAATTACAAGGGGTACGTGTTTTAAATTTAAATAACCTAGCCAATGCTTTAAAACCAGTTGTCCTTCCTGGAGAAGAGTTCCAAATTTCCGTTATCAAAGAAGGAAAAGATGAGAACCAAGGGATTGGTTATTTGGAAGATGGAACCATGGTAGTCATTGAAAACGGCGGTCACTTAGTTGGCAAAGATGTGCGAGTGGTTGTCACAAGTATCATCCAAACTGCAGCTGGGAAAATGATTTTTACAAAAGTACAAAACGGTAACAATAACTACAACAAATCGTAATTTAATTTTTGTAGTCTAACGGATATGAAACTAGCTCGTTTTTTAATGTCACGCGAAGGGTTCATATCCGTTTTTTGTTATACGGTCACGGCCGTATTTTCTTTCCTTTCTTTTGCCCCCCTTAACTTGCCTTTTTTTGTTTGGTTTGCTCCCTTTGGTCTCTTTATCATTGAAAAAAGAAACCGTGGTGAGTGGAAAAAACTCATTTACCATGGATTTGGATTTGCCGTTGTATTTTATTTAGTTTCCTTCCATTGGGTTTACCACATGACAACCGTTTTTGGGGGATTTGATTGGTATTTGGCTGTTCCTATTTTTATTGGTTCCGCAATTTTATTAAATTTTAAATTTCCAGTTTATTTGCTTCTGTTCTCTTATTTAGCTAAAAAAATAAATCGATTTTTCCCTTTGATTGCATCTTTTGCAATTTTGTTTGCTGAATTTTTTACTCCACAAGTGTTCCCTTGGTATTTCGGCAATGTAGTAGCCGAAAACCAAATCTTAGCACAAAACGCTGAATATACGAGTGCTTATGGATTGTCTGCTTTCTTATTTTTTGTTTCCTATTTTCTTTTTTATCTAAGAAGTCCTAAAAAAATAATCCGACTTATAAATACGTTTTTACCAATTCATCAAAAAATCACCAAACAAGTGTACTTTGGTATGTCGGTGTTGTTTTTTGTTCTTTTGGTCTTTTTTGGAAATGGGTATTATTTATTCCAAAAATGGGTAAATGTAAAACCAGTTGCAGAACGTGAAGTTCTCGTTGTCCAACCCAATGCTCCTTTGGAGTTTCGGGACGGAAGAAACCCAGCAGAAGAGATTCGGAATTTAATGACTCGCATTGACCGAATGGTGGAAAAAGAATTAAAAGACAATCCTGTAGACCTTGTCGTACTACCAGAATCTGGAGTTCCATTTTTTACCACCCATGATTCAGAGGTCACTCGTTCTATACGTATCTATTGGCATCAGTTCGAATCTCTTATGGCACTCATCAGTTTGCGACATGGTACTAATTTGTTTTTTAATGAATTGGACGCAGACATACCAGGAGTCAAAGAATCGGCGAGGATCATTCGCAATGACATCAGAACGTACAATTCGTCCGTACTGATGAATCCAAATGGTGAAAGGACCAATAGTTACCAAAAAGTATTTTTACTTATTTTTGGTGAGTATATGCCATTCGAATGGATGTATGCTTTATCTGGCCAAACGGGTCAATTTGCTCCTGGAACAAAATTGGATCTAATACCGTATTTTGAACGACGCAAAACTCCATCGAATGTAACGAAAGACTTACATTGGGAAGATACATTTGGGTTGAGTCCAGATTCTGTAAGAGAACATTACAAAACAAACCAAATTGAAGAAAAAACAGCCGGTGCTTTTTTGCCTTTGATTTGTTATGAAGTGATAATCTCGGAATTTGTTAGGAAATTTCAGGGTGATCCAGATTTTATCGTGAATGTAACAAACGATAAATGGTATGGAAATTCAGTTGAATCCTACCAACACCACACTTTGGGAAGATTAAGAGCCATTGAATTTAGAAAGTGGATTGTCCGTTCAACAAATTCTGGTACCTCTGTATTCACTGATCATTTAGGTAGAAATATTGATAATGAATTCACTCCTATTGAAAGCACTGCTACCATTCGTAAAAAAGTTTCAGTAATCCCTGGTGAGATGACGTTTTACCGTTTGTATGGGAACTTATTGTCTTATTTATTCATGGGAATTGTAGGAATATTTTTTCTCGTTTATGTTAAAAGGAATTCGTAATGTATTTTTTGAGAACCGATTTTACTTTGCGTTCTATATTTCTGTAATTTCTCACATAACATTTATTATATATTCCTTTAATTCTTCAGATTCCATTTATCAAAAAACACTTTGTGGCCCGGCTTGGATTTATGCACAAGAGGAAGAAAAACAACTTTCGTTTGAAATGAGTTTTGGTAAAAATATGGGGGAATCGGGTTCTTCTGAATCAAATGAAGAAGGAGAAGGAGAAAACCAAGAAGAAGGTGAGGGAGAAGGGAAAGAAGGTTTTTCTAAAGGAAAATACGAGGGAAGCCAATGGGAAGACTTAGTTCAAAATTTAGAAGGTACTTCCAATTTAAGGAAACAATTTCGGAATGATTATGACCAAATCAATGAAAATTCTGGAGTTGCTGAATCTTATATCAAACGGCATCGAGATTTTGAAGACATTATCGTTAAAGATGTACTTCCAACCTTAAAAAACATTCGAGATCCATTTAAAGTAGATATTGATTCCGCAGAAGACAATTTATACCTACACAAAGAAAGAAATCGTATCATAGAAGAATTTCGAAAAGGTGAAGAAACTTCATCACCGATTACTATGAAATTATCCAAGGAAGGAGAACTACCACCTAAATCTCCTTTATCGATGCCTAGGGAAGATCGAACGAAATATCTAGACCGCACATTAAAACAAAAAAAAGAAAAACAATTGGATGAGTTCATTTCCAGATTTATGGGTTATGATCCAAATAAAGGTGATTTGAATTTATTTGTAAGAGATTTGTACTATGAAAACTTACAAAGGTTAGCATACCCATTTAGTAATGATATGAGTTATTTCTCCATTGATTACTTTCAGGAAAATCTAAATAAAGAAGATTTTTTGAGACAAATGATGGCTTCTTTGGCTTCACAGATGGGCACGAATACGGGGACAGAAATTTTATTTACAATCGAAAACATCTACTATATCCAAGGCAAAGCTTTGGAACAATATTTCCGAGTAAGAGAATATTTAAAGAATACCACACCTGAACAAAAACAAACTCTTCGTTATGAAACTTTACGCCAAGTAGAAGCCAAATATAAAAAACTTCTGAAAGAGAAAAAGATTTTTAATGGAATGGATGCAGAAGATGCTTATGTAAAAAAAAGACTCGATATCCTTGACACACTCATCAAAAACACTCCGAATTTTTATCGTACAAGAGATGGATTATTTGAAAAAGCAAAAATTCTATGGGAGTATGGTCAATTAAAACAAGATACCAAACTTCAGTCAGATGCTCTGAAACTTTTTTATCAAATTCCAAAAATTCCTAACAATGGTGATTTTCTTAACAAAGATACATTTGATACCATCCAACTTTTGTTACGTGAAACCGGAGATCCTATTGATGTAAATGTTTTGTCTAGGCAAACAAAAGACCAAATTGAATATGCACTTAGGATGAGACTTGATGGAATGATGGCGAAGAAAAAATCAAGAGAAGATCGTTTGCTTTGGCCAAAAACCAAAACACCACAAAACTAATGTACACTAGTTATGTTTTGATATTTTCTAATCCATTTTCATGGAATTCAGTTGCCCATTTGTCATGGAAAGGAGTTTCTTTTTCGATCCTTTCTTCGATTGCCATTTGGGAAATGGCAGTTTCACCGTAATGGCGGAGAAAATCTCGGTGGGCCAATCGTTCAATCAGAGCTTGCCAAAACACTTCGTCTTCATAGTCTTCTAAAATATCAACAAGACCACTTTCTTCCTCAAACTCACGAGTCAGATAAGGCTCACCGTTGTTTTGGTCAATTTGGACAATATTTCCTAAACCTGCATGTTCTGCTTGGGAAAATACATGCCTTACAACGTCAGCATACCTGGAATCGGAATCTGGCTCATCCTCTGATCTGTCTTTGGCTTGTAATGTGGAAATGACCCAATCTCCCATATACACTAATTTGAGTAGGGTTTCGTATTGTTCTAATGAGAGTTCCATTTCCATTTAGGATCAGGATTGGCTAGGAGGTTGGGAAGAAAAGAGTTTTTTTGGAGTCATTCCCAAGAGAAATCCTTGGAAAAATTCCTAAAATTCAATCTTCTAACAAGATTTCTTTGTTTCGGAGGGGTCTGTATTTATCTCGCACAATGGCGGTTATATCATCAATCGCAATCAGTACTTCTTGGTTTGGATCATTGTTTTCGTAGGGCAAATAAAAGAATCCTAAAATACGAATAGAGCTTTTTTGTAAAAAAACTCGATCGTTTTGGTCAAAATTTTTGGAGATCGAAACTGTAATGGTTTTCCAACCACGAAAATTGAGTGAAGTTAGGTTTAATTGTTTAACCTCAGCGTCCTGAGTTTCTATGATGAGTGTTAGGTTCCCACTTGATTGTGAGGAATAAATCGGGATAGAGATTTCTTTAATGAATGCATTTACTTCAATTGGTTTTGGAAAGTACAAAGAAAATGGTAAATTCGCATCTTTAGGAATCCGAAGCACAAGGGCTTGTTTGGATCCTGGAATGGGTGCTGTAAAATTGTTGGATAATGTGATTTCTGGAAGTTTTGTACCTTTTTCTAATTTTGTACGCAAATTGTTTGCATTAAAATTTGAAAGTTCAAAATTTTCGAGAAGGATTTCCCTCCAAATGCCACTCTCCGCATAGATTTTTGATCCAAAGTGACAAAATAGAAAAAGTGTTAGGATTATGGTGTTTCTTAAAGCAATCATGTTGACAATATTTCCTTACAAAGAGGATATATATGTTTTATCTGTAAAAAGGAGACATATACAAATGCAGGCGCACAAATACCTTTTGGCCATTATGACAATTTTTTTCGCAGGCCAAATTTCAGCACAGGTTGCTGACCCAAAAGCCACTTCTTCCACAAAAGACAAGGCAATTCAAAAAACTGAATCCACGTCTACAAAAGCCAAAGACGGTGTGGATAAAGCTGAGACAACTGTAAAAGACATTTTGGGAGACAAAAAAGAAGCTGGTGCTTCTACAACTGATGCTCCCGCTCTTTTTATTACTAGCAAAACATCGTTTTCTTTAGACGCAAAAGATGATTCTTCCATGATCGATTTCATCGAATGGAAACCAAAAAACGGTGAGTATAGAAGGTTCACACAACCGATCCGCATTTCTGAAGAAGGACTTACTGAGATTTACTATCGTTCCGTAGACAAAGTAGGAAATGCAGAAACTCCAAAAATTCTAGTTGTGAACGTTGATAACACTGCACCGAGAGTGAGCCTTGTTCCTCAAGAACAACTTTTTGTTTTAGATGGAGTTCCATTCGCATCCAAAAACAACACATACACAATTGTTGCTGAAGACCGCCAAACAGGTGTAGAGAAAGTACAATTTAGCATTAACCAAGAAGCAGCGAAAACGTATGCTGATCCAATCAAATTGGAAGTTGGTGGTGCAAACGTAATTAAATATTCTGCAACTGATAAATCTGGAAACTCTTCCCCTGAGTCTTCAATGATCATCACTGTTGATGATGTGAAACCAACAATCGAAATCGTTCCTTCTTTCCCATTAGTAGACATTAACGGAAAAAATTTCCAAAGAAAAGGAAACGTATTCTATGTAAATGCAACTGACAAAGAATCAGGCGTGAAAAAAATCTTAGTTAAAATTGACGAAGAAGAATTCAAACCTTATGTGGAAGCAATTGCAATCGAAACACAAGGTGACCACGTGATCAAAGCTATGGCTGTTGATAATGTTGGAAACCAATCTGATGTAGTGGAAGTTAAACTTTCTGTTGACTTAACTCCTCCAACTTCAACCATCCAAAAAGCAAGTGAAGAACCAAAAGTAGAAGCGGCTCCTGCTCCGCAATCAACCACTCCTGCTAAATAGTTTCTAAAAAAGTAAGACCAATTTCTTACTTAAAAAACCCCTTTCATTATGAGAGGGGTTTTTTTTTCGTTACTTTCCTTTTTGTTTCCGAAGTACTGCATTCGATGCGGACAAAACGATTTTTTTTCCGAAATCTTGGGATTGTGTAAAGTTTGCACAAAATTAAATTCTAAAAAACAAAATAGATGGAAAGGACCTTACACCATTCAAAACTCAAAGGATCGATTTCTCTTTTATGATGCCGCGTACTCTTTACAAAAAAGAGACCCCGAAACCAAAGAGCTTTTTTTATCTTTAAAATTTCAAAATGAAAAACAAATCTCGAACTACTTCTGTTTAGGCTGGAAACGTTTGGCACAAGTTTGGAAGGACGACCCACCTGATTATTTTGTTTTGGTACCTTCCAAAAAAAAACCAGGTCCGAAACCCTACCATGCCGCTTGGTCAATCCAAAACCGACTCGTGAATGGTCTAAATCTAAGGGAAGATACGAGTCTTCGTAAGATTTCAAAGGACAAACAGTCTGAGATGGGATTCCAAGAGCGATTTTTTCATGCAAAAAAGGCATTTGGATTCATAAAAAGTGATAGAATGATAAGGGGACTTCATGTTCTACTCGTAGATGATATATTTACGACAGGTGCTTCTCTGAACGAAATTGCTCGGTTGTACAAACTGAGAGGAGCAAGGAAAGTTACATGCGTAGTTTGTTTGTTAAGTGGGGTGATTGAATCGAATGGATGTTCAAGTCAAGGATGACATAAGGATTATCAAATTTTCTGGAGCCATCTTAAAAGTGGATTCTGATGAAATTGAAAAAGAATTATCAAAACTCACCCAGGGTTCCGTTAAAAAAATTATTTTAGACTTAACCAAAGTTCATCATATTTGTTCTACTGCTTTAGGGATTTTTGTGGCCACCAAACGTAAGTTAAAGCCACTAAATGGAGATATCAAAGTAATCGTAGTGGATGAAGATTTAATCCAATTATTTGAAATCACAATGTTGGATAAGGTTTTCGAAATATTTCCGGATTTGGCTTCCGCTATGGAAGGTTTTCAGTTAGACGAGGAAGATTCCCACTGACCAAAAAAACGTTAGCATTTGCTTCTGGAAGTGAACACAAACGAAAAGAAATGCAAATGTTACTCGAAACCTTAGGGTATGAGGTAGTCACTCCAAAATCCTTAGGTATACACTTCCAACCGGAAGAAACCGAATCCACATTTCTTGGGAATTCCTTTATCAAATCCAAAGAACTCTTTCGTCTCACGGGTTTACCTTCTTTTGCTGACGATTCTGGGATCTCAGTTGATGCTCTGGGTGGTGAACCTGGTGTGTATTCGGCAAGATTTGGTGGTCCTGGTCTTTCGGATAAAGAACGTGCCTTGTATTTGCTATCGCAACTTGGAGAAAATCCAAGTCGTAACGCACATTACAGCTGTGTTGTGACTTATGTGGATACAAACCATCTAGTTTCATTTGAAGGCAAGGTAGAAGGGGTCATTACTTCCGAATATGATGAAATTGGTCCTTATGGTTTTGGATATGATCCGATTTTTTATTATCCAGATTTTGGAAAAAGATTTTCGGAAGTGCCTGAGGGGGAAAAAAACAAAGTATCCCACAGAAAAAAAGCGATGGAACTTTTTTTGGAATGGTTTCAAACTATCCAATAACGTAAGTTAGTCTGCCTTAGGTTTGATTCACATTTTTTGTTCACAAAAACCAAATACGTATGAAGTTTTTTCAAATATCATTCATATTCCTTTTTTCACCTTTGTTTTTTCTAAAACAGTTTAGTTTAGAAGCACAAGTCCTCTGTTTGGGAGGGGAATGTTCGAATATACCATCCGAATACCAAGTATTAGGGAATTTTGCAGGACCAACTCTCGACAGAGTGTATACAAATGGTTTTTTACGTTCCATGGGTGAAAATGCTGTCTTACAAAATTTAAATTCCAATCAATCGGGAGGCCAAAATGTACCTTCCTATCGATTGGGATTGGGTTACACCGTCGCAAGAGGACAATCTAAAGCGCGTGATTTTTATTATGAAAATTCTGAATTACGAAATTTACCAAAACAAGGTGTGGCTGCTTCTCCTTCGATCAGTTTCACCGCCAATTTGAGTGAATTATTCAATAGTCCTTATGCCAGCCGATGGAATGTGACTACTCATTTTTTCCCTTATGAATTTAATGAAGCAAACATTCCTTTCGTTAAAATTCGAAATACAGAAGTTAGGGGGAAGGTTCAGAATTATGGAATCCTTTTTCGGTATTTTCCTGAATCTTCTGGTTTTTCATTTGGGTTTGGATTATTTAATACCCACCAAGATTTATATTTGAGTTCCTATGATCGTAGGCCCACCCAATTTCGCATTGATGGTGATAAACGTCGTTGGTTAGGTGTAAACGATTTGTTTTACCAATCAAGAATTGTATCTTATACAATTGATGTGAAATACAATTGGACAATCGGATTTTTGTCTATCGTACCTGGACTTGGGTTTGTATACAATCATGGATATACATCACTCCAAGTAAGCCGTTATGCTCTTATATCTACAAGAGCCAATCCAGATGATTTTACTTCTATGCCAAGTGTTATCGGTATCAGACTTGCGACTAGATACGATCATGTTTCGAGTTTTGGTTATGGAAGTTTAGGCTTTCGTTTTGGGCAGGGAAATTTTAGTGTTACAACAGAGATTATGGCGGGGAGAGATATGCAATCGGCAAACCTCTCCCTAAATTACCAATTTTAAGGAGTAAGGATTGCTCCCCCAGTGAGTCGTTTGTAAAAATCGTTTCCTTCTCGATCCAAAAATTCTTCGTAATTTCCTTTAAAATCTTTGATCCCTTCTGGTGTCACTTCTATGATTCTTGTACATAAAGAAGAGATAAACTCTCTATCATGCGAAACTAGGATCACTGTTCCTTCAAACAAAGATAAGGCGTAGTTCAAGGCTTCAATAGTTTCTAAGTCTAAGTGGTTTGTTGGTTCGTCAAGGGCTATGACGTTATCACAAGCAAGGATCATTTTTCCAATGATCATCCTAGATTTTTCACCACCCGATAAAACCGTTGTGGATTTGTTTGCCATATCGCCGGAAAATAACATCCTTCCTAAAATAGCACGGATCTCTTGTACTTCTGTTCCTGGTGGTGAGTTGCGAAGTAACCATTCTACAAGGGTATCCGCATCTGGTTCCATCGCTTCACGGTGGTCTTGCGGGAAAAAGGAAGTTTCTACTGAATCTCCCCATTTCACTTGTCCAGAATCTGGCTCTAATTTTTTTAATAACATTTTGAGTAGAGTGGTTTTACCAACACCGTTTGTTCCGACAATCCCCACTTTTTCACCCTTTGTGATGGATGTACTAAAATCTTTGATGACTGGTTTGCCATCATAGGATTTTGAAATATTGATTGCTTCAAACACATCTTTTCCTAACACACGTTTTGCTTTGAAACGAATGTATGGTGCAACTCTCGATGAAGGTTTTACTTCCACCATGTCAGCTTTGATTTTTTCGATCATCTTTTGGCGAGAAGTTGCTTGTTTGGATTTACTTGCGTTGGCAGAAAATCTAGAAACAAACTCTTGTAAGTCGGCAATTTTTTCTTTGGCTCGTTTGCTATCACTAACAAGTTGGTCACGTGATTGTTCTGCAGCAATCATAAAGTCGTCGTAATTTCCAGGGAAAACTCTGATGGTATTATAATCTAAGTCAGCAATATGAGTGGCGACAGAGTTGATAAAATGACGGTCGTGGGAGATGACAATGACAACACCTTCGTAGTTGGTGAGGAGTTCTTCCAACCAATGGATGGTTTTGATATCCAAGTGGTTTGTTGGTTCGTCAAGGAGCAGTACATCCGGTTTTAAAAATAGTACTTGGGCCAGAAGGACTCGTAGTTTGAAACCACCAGTTAAAAAGTTTAAAGGCCGGCTATGTGCTGTTGTAGGGATTCCTAGACCTTCTAATAGTTCACCCGCGACAGATTCGGCCTCGTAACCGCCCATATCTGCGAATTGTTCTTCTATTTCGGAAATCCGAATCCCTTCTTCGTCTGTCATGTCTTCTTTGGCGTAAATGGCATCTCGTTCTGCCATCAGGCTCCAAAGTTCAGGATTACCACGTAGAACGGTTCCAAGAACGGTCTCATTTTCGTATTCGTAGTGGTCCTGCTTCAAATACCCTACTTTAATGTCTTTGTCGAGGACTACAGAGCCCGCTGAGGGCTGTAAAATACCCGCTAAGACCTTCATAAAGGTCGATTTTCCAGAGCCATTGGCTCCAATCAGCCCGTAACGGCACTCCGGTTTGAATTTAATGGATACGTTTTCAAAAAGGGGTTTTTTCCCGAAGGAGACTGTAATGCCGCTAGCTTGGATCATAGGTCAATTTTCTAAGGGAATCGGAGGTTTCAACCGACATTTCGTATGGTATGGCACGGATTCTTCTCATCATTCTCTTCCTTTTTGGGAGCGGACTCACCAGTTCGCAAAGTATAAAAAATGGAATCCAGGTTTTGGAGGGAGACCTCATCAATACTGGGCATCTTTTGCGAACGGAGAAACAAGTATTCCGAATATCGAATACTCTATTGCAGGAAGAACTTGCCTATTTGAGTGGGAAAAAGGTACGGATGTTATGCGATGTGCAAGGTGATGGATGTTCCCCGATTCGTTATGAAATAGAACCGTTTGAAACAGGAAAAACTCCCGATTGGACTTTAAAAAAAATCCCAAGATACGTGACCCAAGGATTGTTTTCTTTTAATCCACAATGTACTCCAGATGGGAAAGTATTGTTTTGGACTGCACTTGTAAGAGAGGGAGGGCGTTCCACTCAAAAAATCTGGGCTTCCAAACGAGACCAATTTGGTTTTTGGATGGCAGGAGAACAACTCCCAACTCCACTCAATAACCGTTATCCTTCAGCCGTAATTTCCGCATTACCGGGAGGCAATGAACTTTTTGTATTTGGAAACTTTGGTGAAGAGGAATTACTCGACAATCTGAAACGTGAGATGACTCAAAAATCCCAAATGGCAACAAGAGAAGCAGCAAACGCCAAAGAGTTTCATATTGTATTAACAAAATTAGAAAACGAATACAAAGAAAGGTCAGAAAAAATTCAAAGCAGAGCTCCTTTGTATAAAACTCGCAAAACAGAAACGGGATGGACGATGCCAAGTCCCATCCAATTCCCTAGTTTTTATAATTGGTATAAAAAATCGGATAATCCCAACCAACAAGTATTTGGTGGATCTGCTTTGTCTTCAAGTGGTCGTACCTTAATTTATTCTGCCCAACAAAAGAAAAACTATGGGAAACTTGATTTGTATGTAAGTCTACAAAATGATTCGGGAATCTTCGAAGATGGAATGAATCTAGGTAGTACATTGAATACGGGAGAAGAAGAGATGGCACCTTTTCTTGGCCCCGACGATCGCACTTTATATTTTTCTTCGTCTGGAAGGAAAGAAGGAATATCGATTTTTATTTCTAGAAGGAATGGTGATTCTTGGACCTCTTGGACAGAACCACAAGAGTTGTCCCCTAACCTAAGAGGTGTTAATTTTTTTAGTATCCCAGCACTTGGAAATTGGGCTTATGTGTCAAGAGATGGGGAACTTTTTATGGCGGCAATTCCCCACCATTTTCAACCTGAACCAGTTGTTGTGATCAAAGGAAAGGTTGTGGATGAAGCAGGGAAACCATTATCTGCTTATGTCCAATACGAATCCTTACTAAAGAAAAAAACCATTGGTTCTACTGTTAGCGATCCGAGTACAGGTGAGTTCAGTATCATATTACCGTATGAAGAGAATTACGGATTTTATGGAGAAAAAGAAGGATATATCCCTGTTTCACAAAACCTCAATTTGGTGGGCAAAGAAAAGGAAGAAAAAGAGAAATCAGTATTACTCGTTTTGCCAAAACTGAAAAAAGGAAACCAAATTGTGATGAACAATTTGTTCTTTGCCTTTCGGTCTGCTGAATTTGCTAAAGAGTCGGAGCCAGAACTTGACAGATTGGCAGGAATTCTGAAAAAAACCGGGAATTTAAAGGTACTCATTGAAGGCCATACGGACAATGTTGGTACAAAAGCGGCGAACCAAAAGTTGTCCTTGGAACGTGCAAATTCGGTTGCAGTTTATTTAAAGTCTAAACATAAAATAGAAGAAACGAGGATTTCCGTTGTGGGACTTGGGCCAAGTACTCCCATTGCTGATAATGGAACCGATGATGGTCGTGCCGTAAATAGACGGGTAGTTTTTAAAATTTTGGAAGAGTAAACTGTGGATATCAAAAATATCAATATACCCAAAGTCAATGTAGACACACAAAAAATGATGGGGGCCGTCGACGGTCTTGTGGATAAAATTCCCCCACAGGTCCAAGATTTACTTAAAAAAATTGCCATCGCACTTTTTGTTTTTTTCCTGCTGATGGCAATTTATATTGGTTGGTCTCATGGTTGGGAAAATGCGAAACCACAAGGACAACAATTAGCCCAAGACACACGTAGTTTGTTCATCACTGAAATTGAAAGGGATTACAACCGCAAACGAAAAGATGTGCGAATGTCAAATCCAGAAGATTTAAAATATGAATCCAATCGTCGTATGCAATTTGATTTCCTAAGTGAACGGGAATCGAATGGTTACACACATGACACTATCCCTGAGGAACAAGAGTTTTTGGGTAAAGAATATGATTTTCGCAATCGTAAATCTGAAGATACGTCTGTCCCTCCCATTTACACTCCGTCAGGTGATGGATTGATCCCATCACCAATCGATGTACAACCTGTTTCACCCAAAGAAAATATGGAACCTTCCCAAACTTCTGATGATGAACTAAGAATGCAAAAGATGTTAACTCGAGTTTCAGAATTAGAAAAAAAAGTGAAGGAAAAAAACGAAGAGAAAAATTTAGAAACTTTAAAACTCCCAAAACCTTCTGAATCTAAGGAAGGGATGGGAAAACCTAGAAATTTGGAACGGATTCCGAAAAACCTTCGATGAATCATAACTGTATATTTTCCCACTGGATTGGAAAATCAAATTTCCTCTTTCTTATTACAATCTTATTCCATTCCCTCTGTTTTACCTCTGCTGCATTCGGAGAGCCAACAGAAATTTTTTTGCCATTCCCTGAAACTTGGAAAGAATCAAATCAAAACTCGGTTGTAGACCCAACCAGTCCCAATCCAACAGGTTCCAAAACGAAGGATAATGAATCTAAAACAACCAGTAACCCAACTGGAACAACAACAGTTAGTAATACTACTCTTTCAAAAGAAATTCCGAATCAAACAGAACAAGTTGTCGTTAATGGGAACCTTCCAAAAACCGAATTTGCCCCATCTGCATCTAAAGCCGATTCAAAGAAGAAAAAAAAGAAGGAAGTGATTGATCCTTCCAAAGCTTCCTATCAAAAAGGGAAAGCTTATCTTTCGCGAGACCAAAAAAAGACAGCCGAACAAGAGTTTGCTGACTCCTACAACAAAGAAGGGGAATCTGCTAAGTTTTCTCGTTCAGAAAACACAAACTTATTTGGATTGGATGGAAAAGATAAAGAATCATCAAGTTTAGTTGAAAAACAAGAAGATCCAGATTTTAAAATTAAAACCCAATTTGAATTGGCGAGATCATTAGATCGAATTGGAAATCCTGAATCAGAAGAAAAAGCATACAAAGAATATTTAAAGTTGGTCACTGAATTTCCAAAACACACAGAACTCACACCTAGAGCTCATTATGCGATGGCCACTCTCCTCATACGAAAAAAAGAATACCGATCTGCGGCACACCAATTGGTTGGTGTCATTAAAAACTTCAAAGAATCTGAGGAATTTTTACCTGCTCATTATTATTTGGGAAAAATTTATGAAAGTAGTTGGGAAGAAAGGGACTTAGAACGTGCTTTAAAGTATTACCAATTGTATTTAAATGGTGTTGAAGGAAAAAATCCAAAACCAGGGTATGACTTTAGAAAAGAAACCAAGGAACGTCTCCGTGTCCTTGGTTCTGCGATTTGATTTATAAAAAGTAAGATTTAAAATTTTGAAGAATTGCCATTAAGCAATGGCAACGTTTACCTCAATCCTACCAAACTTAGAGTATAAGTTGATGGAAAGTGTTGGTTTTTTATTGAATCGAACAGAAGTGCTTTGTGTCTCTTGGATGTTAGGCGTAGTGATTTCTACAGACTGACCAGCAGAAGTAAAAATATTCATCGCATTACCTGTTGTCATGTTGGCAATCTCACCAAGGATGTCTTTGTATTCGTTTTTCACATCCTCATCTGAGAGTCCAGGAACAAGTGTCCTTGAAATTTTGTAAGCAGCGTCATAATTCATACTGTAGACGACTTCTCCACTAAAAGAACCAACCACACCAATCACGATGGCAATTTCATGGCTAGGGGCAGGGGAATCTTTGATCCCAATTTTTCCACGGATGAGGTCCTGTTGTAATACATCGCGGAATACGATGGTGGCTGCTTCCAGGAATGGGTTGATGAAGTCGGCTTTGATTTGCATTATTCTAAAGAGAGAAGGCCTTTTTTCTCTACGTTGTATTCTGCTGCTAAGGACTGGTTTATTTCAAGAAAAAAGCTAAGAAGTTGCCTTTGTTTCAAAAAATCTGCGGCTTGGTCCTTAGGAGCTGGTGCTGTGGGTTGTCCGTAGGTTAAGGCACTAAATTCCACATAAACTTGTTTGTCATTGTCGGAAAATGGTCCAACCACTGTTTTTTTGCTAAATGGATCGTTTGCCAAGGATTCCCAAAACTTACTTGAGTTAGCCAATCGGTAACTATTCCCACGATTTGATGTGATGAGTTTCAGGTCTGACAAAGAAACACCACTTACAGTTTCAATGGGTTGTCCTGATTCTTGTGCGATGGCTTCTAAGGCATTTGGTTCAGAAATTTTTTGACTGATACGTCCTTTCCAAACTTCTGCTTCTTTACGTTTGCGGTCAAATTTGAGTTTGGATAAGAGGAGTGGTTTTCTCACTTCGAAACTAACAAAATTTCCTGATGGATCTTTGGAGAGTGTCCCTTCTTTTTTTTCTTTCTCATATTCTTTTTGCAATTCAAGATCAGATATATTGATTTTTGCTTCCACTGCATTTAACAAATTCACTTCGGAGATGGCAACCAATCGGAAAGAAATTTTTGCACGTTTTGCTTCGCTTTCCAATTCTACTTCGTTTTCAGAAGGAGTGAGTGGTTGGTCTAGGAAGTTAGGAAAAAGAGCATACCCCGTTGCAGAGTCAATGCGGTAATTCATTGGTGCCGTGCGGTAAATTTGTTGGTAAATTTCAGTGAGAGATCTGGAATCTTCTTCACCATACCCTGCTTGGCTTACCGATTCTTTGTGAATTTCTCTGGCTTGTTTGGACATTTCCCGTTTGATGCTGATTTCAGAAACTTGGAATCCAACAGCTGTTGCAATGTCATTGGCAATATAAATCTCTCGAACTGTAGAAAAGGCGCAGGAATTGAGAAGTTCCGAATTTTGCGCAGTTTCACGGCCGTATTGTTGGTACCGGTAATAACAATCCCGTTTGGCAGCATTAAAGTAGTCCACTGGGATGCTTCTGCCTGCGATAGAGCCAGCTTTTGTGGAATTTTGACCTGTTAAGGCACCCACAAGGCTTTGCTCCGCATCACCTGGCAAAAAGGTAATGATAAGAGTTCCTACCAATATGAATAAAAAGAGAGCAATGATGGTACGATAAATTTTTTCTTTGAGAGTAGAGGGTTCATCTTCGAACATAAAGGAAAGGTTTCCGTTTCTAAAACCCTTGTAAAGAAAAAATGTAATCAAGGGATTTCAAGTTTGTCCAGATAATATAGGTAGTATGTTGTTTGCCGCATTCGCAATGATCCTCGTGGGAGTTCTGTGCTTTATTTATGTTGCACTTTCTCCAGGGAAATCCAAACAACCAACCTACCAATCCCGAAAACCCCAATCCCAAGGGCAATTTCGGATGCCTCAAACACCTCCAGTGCCCCCACAACTCGATGAGAGGATTCGTAGGGAAAGAGCGATTTCAGAAGACCGTCATTTATCCTATTCGTACCCCGAAGAACAAACTCCCAGTGTGGTACAAAAATCAGAAGTGCTTAGGCCAAACCAAACTGGGAATTTGGAAACGGAACCCCAAGCGCCAAAAGAAAGTCATTTTACAATCGATGGTACATTGTATTTGGACCATTCAGGGAAACTTTCGTTTGGTGAAGGATCAGGAGATTTGGATGCCATGGAAGATGGACTTCGAAATTTCAAACGAATCGGAAGTGGGAACTTATCGGAAGACAACGGTAGGTTTTTGTTCCACTCAGGGAATGTGACTTACACCTACACTCCCGACGAACTTGACCAAGTGGTTTTACACAACCAAGGCATTGTATTTTTGTTAAAAGATCAGAAGTCTCCAAGACCTGTTTTTTTCACTAAAGAAATAGATACCTTCAAAGAGTTTTTAAAACAAGCTTCTCTCGCCTAAAAAAAACATTTTAACGAAATTTTTGTTCGTTACTTACTATGTTATGTGATATGGTATTTACAATAAATTTTGAATTAATTAAAAATGAAAAAAATTAATGTTGGTATATTCGTTTTTAATCATATAGAACTCTTAGACTTTACGGGTCCATACGAAGTTTTTTCTGTTACAACAAACAAATCAGAAGAAAATCTTTGTAATACTTTCCTTATTGGAAATTCTACAAATCAATTAGTCTCTGTAAATGGATTAAAATTTCTACCTGATTACTCTATAGATGACCATCCGGATATAGACATTTTAGTTTTACCTGGAGGAAACGGTACGAAAGAAGAAATGTTTGTTAAAAATTCTATCAATTGGATCAAAAATGTTAACAAAACGTGCGAATACATTCTTTCCGTTTGTACTGGAGCTAGATTGTTAGCTTCTGCAGGTTTACTGGACGAATTAGAATACACGACTCACCATGAATGTTTTGAGGAATTGGAATCTATTTGTCCAAAAGGAAAATTAAACAAAAATATAAGATTTACATCTAAGGGAAAAATTCTAACTTCTGGAGGAATTTCTGCAGGTATTGATTTATCTCTACATGTTGTAGAAACTCTTTTCGGAAATGAAATAAAACAAAAAACAATGGCTTACATGGAATATGGAAATTGGAGTATTTAGTTTTACATTTTCCATTAAATTAAAAATACTTAATAAACTAAAACTGACAAAAACACAATTAGGATCTCAGATGAATAAAAATAAATTTCGATTCACCTTTACAACACTTTTAATCATTGTTAGCTTTCAAATTTTACCAATAAGTCCAGAAAACCTTCATTTTATCATTTCTGAAGATAAAACCATGCTCACTGAATGGGAAATACCTGAGGAACTTGAATTAGATACTTTAGAAAGTAAAATTGGTAAATATGATCGAAAAAATGAATCAGAAGACAACACTAAATACATCTGGGATCAATTAGGGCTTGTTGCAAAATTTAATAAAAACTCTAAATATTTAAATAAATTGACTGTATTTTATGTTACTGCCTTAAAAAATGATGAGCCAAAACAAATCTATAAAGGTAAAATGAACTTTTTTAGTTCCGATCCAAATCAAAAAGTGGAAGCTACATATAAAGGTTGGTTTTGTAGATTTAAGCTTGGGAATAGAAGTTTATACGGCATCTGCAAAGGTGAAAATCGAAATTTAGAACAAATAGATATAATCTCCAAATAAAGAAACGATTTAAATCATGTTATGCGGTATTTTTTAGACGTCGCATAACAGAGTATTATCGCTTTGCACCGGCACAAGGCCTCGCTCGGCATAAGTCAAATTCCCTCTATGGTTTTTATCGTTACTTAGCAACCCTTGTGATGAGCTCGATTTCTTTTTCCCCAGAACGTAATTGAATATAGGCTTCTAGTTTTTCTAGTTCGTCTTTGCTTGGGAGTTTTATCCATTCTGAATCAAATAAATTTGTATCTCGGTAGAGATTTTCCGTCATATCAAACTTTTTGGTTTTGGCAAAACTTGCAGAAACTAGATTTGGAAAAAAAATCCGTAACTCTTTAGCTATCATTTCCGTGTTCAATTTCCCTAAATCCATTTGGTTTTGGTAAATCTCCGAAAGGATTTCAAATTTTAATTTATCCAATCCGGTTGTGGAAAGGTCTTGGTGTAACACAAGTTCCGTTCCTTCCATCGAATAGTATTTCATTTTGTTTTTGATCTCTTCTTCTTGTGTTGGATCGAT
Organism: Leptospira sp. WS39.C2; assembly: GCF_040833965.1. Taxonomy (NCBI): domain Bacteria; kingdom Pseudomonadati; phylum Spirochaetota; class Leptospiria; order Leptospirales; family Leptospiraceae; genus Leptospira; species Leptospira iowaensis. The sequence goes on along the minus strand of NZ_CP162142.1, from coordinate 2,860,812 downwards.
TTTGGCTCCGAGAAGTGTGATTTCGATTTTTGGTGTTCTTCCGTACACAATGTTCTTTTCGAGTACCCTACGGCCATCGGTGATGATTTCTTTTCGGATGAATTCTTCTGCTTTCCCTTTGAAAAAAGATGATCGGACAATTTGATAGGCAGTAAAGACAGAGGGAATGATCACAATAAAAGAAAATATTGCTAAATATATTTTTACCTTGGTTTCTTTTTCTTTATACAATCCCCAATCTACTTTTGGGAACTCCATATAACGCACAAAAATAAATGTCGCAATCGCAATGAAGATAGAGTTGATAAGATACAAATACATCGCCCCAAAAAAATACAACCAATTGCCTTGGGAAAGTCCAAACCCTGCTGTACAAAGTGGTGGCATTAGGGCTGTCGCAATGGCAACCCCTGCAATCGCAGTTCCTTTTTCTTTTCTGGTGTTGGCAATGATCCCAGTGGCACCACCAAACAGAGCAATGAGGGCATCGTAAATTGTAGGTGTTGTGCGTGCTAATAGTTCCGACTGTGCTTCGCTAATCGGTGATAAATAAAAATAAATAAATGAAGTGAGTATGCTGACAACTGTGGCAACAGCTAATGTACGTAAAAACCGTTTTAATTGGTCAAAGTCATTGGTGGCAGCTGCAAATCCAATCCCTACAATGGGTCCCATGAGTGGTGAGATGAGCATGGCTCCAATGATGACAGCAGTGGAATTGACATTGAGGCCAATACTTGCAATAAGAATGGCAAAGATGAGTGTCCAAAGATTGGAGCCAACGAGTTCCGCACCTTTTTGGATGGATTCGAGAGTTCCTGGTTTGTCTAAGTCATCAAGAAGGTGGAAACGTGGGGTTAACCATTGGAAAAAAGAAACAATGGGATTTTCTTTGGATGCCATGGTCTATTAGACATCCAAAGAATTCTCTTTTGTAAATGAGTTTTTAAACTCCTCCCACCATCACATGTTTTGTAATGAGGTAATCCCCAACAGATTCAATGGAAAGATCCTTTCCAAATCCCGATTGTTTGAATCCACCATGTGGTGTTTCGGAAGCAAGAGGTAAGTGGTCGTTCACCCAAACCGTTCCAAATTCCAATTGTTTTGCGACTCGCATAGCACGCGCTACATCCTTAGTCCAAATCGAAGAGGCAAGTCCATAATTGACGTCATTGGCAAGTTTCACTGCTTCGTCTTCTTTGTCATAGGATTGGATGGTCAGGACTGGTCCAAAAATTTCATTTTGAACGATATCAAAGTTTTGTTTTACATCTGTTACAACAGTGGGTTCGAAAAAATACCCTTTGTCCAAACCTTTCGGAATTCCACCACCAGTAAGGATTTTCGCACCTTGTTTTTTGGCTCTGTCCATAAATCCCATCACACGTTCTCTATGGATCTGAGAGATGAGGGGACCCATTTCCGTTTTATCAAGGAAGGGATCACCCACTTTCACTGCTTTCATTGCATCAACGACAACATCCGTGATCTTTTTTTGAAGGCCTTTCGGAACGATGATCCTTGTGGCAGCTGTACAATCTTGTCCTGAGTTACAAGTGGCACCAAAGGCCGCTTTCTGTGCAAAAAGATTTACATCCACATCATCAAACACAACCAGTGGTGCTTTACCACCAAGTTCTAGGTGGACTCGTTTTAATGAATCCGAAGCCGACTTCATGATGTTTTTCCCAGTGCCTGTGGAACCAGTAAGAGATACCATCCGAACAAGAGGGTGGTCCACAATGGCTTGTCCTGTGGCGTTTCCACCAGTTACAATATTGATAACACCATCAGGGATTCCTGCTTTTTTTGTTAGCTCAGCTAACATGAGTGTGGTGATTGGAGTTCCTGGTGCTGGTTTTAAGACGATGGTGCAACCTGCGGCAAGGGCAGGTCCAAATTTCCAAACGGCCATAAGGAGTGGGTAGTTCCAAGGAGCAATTTGACCGACGACTCCGACAGGTTCCCTTCGTAAGATGGAAGTGTAACCTGGTTGGTATTCATTGGCACGGCTTCCATGTACATCGCGCGCAGCGGTTGCAAAAAAACGAATGTTATCTATGGCAAAAGGAATGTCTCCCGCCAAACTTAAGTTTTTGTATGGTTTTCCTGCATTGAGGGATTCCCATTTTGCAAACTCTTTTGTTTTTTCTTCCAAAAGGTCTGCCAATTTCCAAATGGCTTTGGAACGTTCACTTGGTGTGAGACCTGACCATCTACCATCATAAAAGGCTTTATGCGCAGCTTTTGCTGCTTTGTCTACATCAGCGGCACTTGCATCTATTACTGTTGCAATTTTTTTTCCTGTGGCTGGGTCTTCGATGTCCATCGGTTTTCCACCAGTAGAATTTGCCCATTTCCCATCGATCCAAAGTTTATACTGTTTCATAACTAGGTTAAATTTCCTTTAATAATTTTGCTATGATGTTTAGACCTTCTTTTACGATCGATTCTTCTGCTGTGATAGGAACTAAAATTCGGATTACGTTTCCATACACACCACAAGAAAGAAGGACAAGGCCATGTTCTAATGCTTTTGTTGTTAATTTTTTTGCCATGTCGGCAGAAGGTTTGTGATGATCCCCATTCTCAACAAGTTCAAAGGCAACCATCCCACCTAACCCGCGTATTTCGCCAATGTTTGTGTTTGTTTTTTTGATCTCGTTTAATTCTTGGATGAGAAGTTTTCCTAAGTTCACTGATTTTTGAAGGATTCCTTCCTCTTCGATCAGATCCATCACGGCTATTCCTGCAGCACAAGCGACCGGGTTTCCTGCGTAAGTTCCGCCAAGTCCACCTGGTTCCACAGAATCCATAATGGATGTTTTTCCAATCACTGCGGAAAGTGGCATCCCTGCGGCGAGGGATTTGGCTGTGGTGATGAGGTCTGGTTTGACACCCGAATGTTCGATCGCAAAAAGTTTTCCTGTCCTTGCAAATCCGGACTGCACTTCGTCGGCAATGAGTAAAATTCCATGTTCATCACAAATGGCTCTTAGTTTTTTTAAAAAACTAGGGGAAGCAATGTAGAATCCACCTTCACCTTGCACGGGTTCGATGGCGATTGCTGCCACTCGGGACGGGTCAATGTCTGCTTTGAATAAATTATTCAGAGCTTTGATGGAATCGTCTTCTGTGACACCATGGTATTCCATAGGAAATGGAATGTGATAGACATCACTGGAAAACGGCCCAAATCCTTTTTTGTATGGAATGACCTTTCCTGTTAAGGCAAGTGCCATCATGGTTCTTCCATGGAAACCACCAAGAAAACTGATGATCCCGGGTCTTCCCGTTGCTGCTCTTGCAATTTTCACTGCATTTTCTAAAGCTTCTGCACCAGAAGAAAATAAGATCGTTTTGGCTTCTCCGTCAATTGGCGCCTTGGCATTTAGTTTTTCTGCGAGAACAATGTATGGTTCATAGGGCATAATTTGAAAGGCGGTGTGTAGGACTTGGTCCACTTGTTTGTGGATGGCAGCCACCACTTTGGGATGGCAATGTCCTGTGTTTTGAACACCAATCCCACCACCAAAATCGATGAATCGTTTGCCTTCAATATCCCAAATTTCCGCATTTTTTGCTTTTTCAGCAAACACTGGGTAGGCGGTAGTCACTCCACGTGGAACGTTTTTTAACCTTCTTTCCCAAAGGGTTTTGTTGGTTTGTTTTTGATTGCCCGTCATTTGATTCCTCCGAGGCAGAGATATTTGGTTACTGTATAATCATCGAGACCGTATTTGGAGCCTTCTCGTCCCATTCCTGAAAATTTGACCCCTCCAAAAGGGACTTGTTCGGAAGAAATAATCCCTTCGTTAATGCCTACCATTCCATATTCCAACTGTTCGGCGACTCGAAAAATCCGAGCCATGTCCTTGGTATAAAAATAGGAAGCAAGACCGAAGTCGGTATCGTTTGCAAGTGAAATGGCTTCTTCTTCTGATTGGAAGGTTTGGATGCATGATACAGGTCCAAATGTTTCTTCCTTTGTCACCATCATGGATGAGTTCACTGGATACAATACAGTTGGTTCAAAAAAGTTTCCACCTAATGCATGTGTGTTTCCACCAATTAAAACCTTTGCCCCTTTTGAAACAGCATCTTGGATATGGGTTTTTACTTTTTCCACAGCGGCTTCATTGATGAGCGGGCCTTGGCTTGCGTTTGGTTCCATTCCGTTGGCAACAACGAGTTCCTTGGTTTTTTCAGCGAGTTTTTTCGAAAATGTTTCCGCAACGGATGAATGTACTAAAAATCGATTCACACAAACACAAGTTTGCCCTGTGTTTCTGTATTTCGATAACATCGCACCTTTCACAGCTTCGTCAAGGTCTGCATCCTCAAAAACAATGAAGGGGGCATTACCACCGAGTTCAAGTGAGAGTTTTTTTAACGTTGCGGCAGATTTTTCCATTAAATAAATCCCCGTTTTTGTGGATCCAGTAAAACTGAGTTTGCGAACATCTTTACTTTCTAAAATCGCCTTCCCAATTGAGATTGGATCGCCAACTAACACATTCCAGACGCCTTTTGGTAGTCCTGCTCGTTCGGCAAGAACTGCCATCGCAAGAGCGGAATAGGGAGTGAGTTCTGCAGGTTTGGAAACCACGGTGCAACCCGCGGCAAGTGCTGGAGCTACCTTTCTTGCAAGCATGGCTGCAGGAAAATTCCAAGGAGTGATGGTTCCCACAACTCCAATCGGTTCTTTGAGAACAAGGATCCTTGTATCTTTTCTGTGGGAAGGAATTATATCACCATAAGAGCGTTTTGCTTCTTCTCCGAACCATTCAATGTACGAAGCAGCATAAGCAATTTCTCCCCTAGCTTCTGTTAGTGGTTTGCCTTGTTCTTGGGTCATGATGAGAGCTAAATCTTCTTGGTGGTCCATCATGAGTTGGAACCATTTGCGTAAGATACCTGCACGTTCTTTGGCAGGGCGGGCCTTCCAATCAACGAAGGCTTCCTTGGCTGAACGAATGGCGATCAATGTATCTTTTTCAGTCGAATGGGGAATGTTCCCAATTGTTTCGCCAGTGGCTGGGTTTTGTACTTGGATTTCTTTTTTGTTTTCTGCAGGGCACCAAACCCCACCGATGAAATTTTCCTGTCGGAAAAGGTCTTTGTCTTTGATGTATTTCATACCAAACCTGTGCTTTCACAGAAACCTTCCCTCATAAAAATTCCTACCTTTTTTTTGAAATCTTAGGAAGTGGTTGCTTAATTTTGATTTTTTGGTATCTAATCCCTGACATAAGTAAAACCAGGAGCACATAGGTTTATGAAATTCGATTCATACAAACGAGTGGTTTTTTTTACAGCAGTACTTTCAATCGCATTTGCGGTTGCCTGCGGTAAAAAAGAAACAAAGGTTTCAGAAATTGGACAAAGCGAGGGAGAAGTATCCATCGTTGCTTGGCCAGGTTACATTGAACGTGGTGAAACAGATAAAGGATATGACTGGGTCACTGAATTTGAAAAAAATACAGGCTGTAAAGTAAATGTAAAAACTGCCGCTACATCTGATGAGATGGTAGCACTTATGAACGAAGGTGGGTTTGACTTAGTAACTGCTTCGGGAGATGCATCTCTCCGATTGGTTGCTGGTGGAAAAGTCCAAGAGATCAATACTGACCTCATCCCAAGTTGGAAAAACGTAGACTCACGTTTACAAAATGCTCCTTGGCATACTGTAGATGGTAAACATTACGGAGTTCCTTACCAATGGGGACCTAACGTACTAATGTACAACACAAAAGTTTTCAAAAAAGCACCTACAAGTTGGAATGTTGTTTTTGAAGAACAAGTGCTTCCTGATGGAAAATCAAACAAGGGAAGGGTACAAGCATTTGACGGTCCTATCTATATCGCTGATGCTGCTCTTTATTTAAAAGTCGCAAAACCAGAGTTAGGAATCCAAGACCCTTACGAATTGGATGAAAAACAATATACAGCGGTCATCGAGTTATTAAAAAAACAAAGACAACTCGTTCCAAAGTATTGGCATGATGCTATGGTACAAGTAGATGATTTCAAAAAAGAAGGTTTAGTTGCATCTTCAACTTGGCCATTCCAAGTAAATTTACTTGTTAGTGAAAAACAACCTGTATCATCTATTGTCCCTGTGGAAGGGGCAACTGGTTGGGCAGATAGCACAATGTTACATAGAGATTCAAAACACGTGAACTGCGCATACAAATGGATGGAACACTCTCTTTCTCCAAAAGTACAAGGAGACCTCGCATCTTGGTTTGGATCAGTTCCTTCTGTTCCTGCCGCTTGTAAAGGAAATGCTTTACTTGGTGACACTGGTTGTGCCGTGAACGGTTTCAATAACTTTGAAAAAATATCTTTTTGGAGAACTCCAAAAGAAGATTGTTCCGGTGGAAGAAAATGTGTGCCTTATAAAAAATGGGCAGAAGATTATATTTCCATAATTGGAAGTAAATAAAATCCTAACATCATAAGAGTTCTAAAGGAGATGGAATGAGCCAAGTATACGATGTTGAGTTTCAAAATGTAACCAGGAAATTCGACCAATTTATAGCGGTGGATGATGTCTCCTTTGGGATAAAAAAAGGTGAGTTTTTTTCGATGTTAGGCCCTTCCGGGTCTGGTAAAACAACCTGTCTCCGAATGGTGGCAGGGTTTCAAGATACAAGTTCAGGAAGGGTTCTTTTGGAAGGAGTTGATGTTACAGGCATTCCTCCTTACAAAAGAAATGTAAATACGGTATTTCAAGATTATGCATTATTCCCACATATGTCTGTTGCGGAAAATGTGGGTTATGGTTTAAAAATTAAAAAACTTCCAAATTCAGAGATCACAAAACGAGTTTCAGAGATGCTTGAGATGGTTCGTCTTCCTGATGTTGGAAATCGAAAACCATCAGAACTATCGGGTGGCCAGAGGCAAAGGATTGCACTCGCAAGAGCACTCATCAATCGCCCCGGTGTACTTTTGTTAGATGAACCTTTAGGTGCACTTGACTTAAAACTAAGGGAAGAGATGCAACTAGAACTCAAGGTTATTCAAAAGGAAGTAGGGATTACTTTTATTTTTGTAACCCATGACCAAGAAGAAGCCCTTTCGATGTCAGATCGGATCGCTGTCTTTAATAAAGGTAAGGTGGAGCAAATCGCAACGCCAGAAGAATTGTACAATCGTCCCAAAACAGAGTTTGTTGCTAATTTTGTTGGAACTTCCAATATTCTATCAATAGAAGAAACGAAACGTCTCACAGGGCAAAGTGGAAAGTTGATGGTTCGGCCTGAACGAGTCCATGTATTCGCCAATGCGAAAGAAGACAATCACTCCACTGGATACCGAACTTTTAAAGCAATTTTGAAAAGCCAAGTGTATTCAGGTGCCACATCCAAAATGCATTTTGAAACACCAAGTGGATCTCGGATCATTGCTTCCACCCAAAATTTAAAAATATCCGCAGATCATATAGCAGTTGGATCTGAGGTTCTTGTCGGATGGAAAGATTCCGATATGCACTTGTTATAAGGGAATCAAAATGACAAATACCTTTGATAAGTTTTTAACCTTTTTGTTTTACAGAAAGAGTTTGGCACTCTTTCTATTACTTGCGCCACTTCTCATTTGGCTTGGAGTGGTGTATCTAGGATCTTTGTTTACTCTCCTCATCCAAAGTTTTTTTTCAATCGATTCCTTTTCTGGAGTTATCAAACGAGAGTTCACTTTAGAATCCTATTATGATTTGTTTCGCCAAAGTACCAATTGGGACATCATCATAAGAACTTCAACGATGGCATTTACAGTTACATTGGTCAGTGCTATCATTGCATTTCCCATTGCTTATTTTATGGCAATGAATGCAGGACCAAAATTAAAACCTATTTTGTATTTGGGAGTGATGTTGCCTTTGTGGTCGAGTTATCTAGTTAAAGTTTATTCTTGGAAACTCATCATGGCAAAAGAAGGAATCCTCACTTGGTGTTTGGAAAGGCTTGGGCTCTTACATGTGTTAGATGCTATTCTTGCTCTGCCTGTCATTGGAGGGAGTTCACTTTCTTTTTCCTATATAGGAATGTTTTTGGTGTTTGTATACATTTGGCTACCCTATATGATTTTACCCATCCAAGCTTCATTGGAAAGGATACCAAAATCTTTACTCGAAGCATCTTCTGATTTGGGAGGAGGACCAACACAAACCTTTCGAAAAGTGATTTTACCTTTGGCCTTTCCTGGTGTCGTTGCAGGTTCAATATTTACATTTTCTTTAACACTTGGGGATTATATCATCCCTACAATCATTGGGAACTCGAGTTATTTTATCGGTATGGCTGTATATACCCACCAAGGAACAGCTGGGAACATTCCCCTTGCTGCAGCTTTTTCTGTGGTTCCCATCGTGATCATGATGGTGTATTTATCCATTGCAAAACGATTAGGAGCATTCGATGCGCTCTAAATGGAACTTAGGTTCGATTGGTTTAAAAACCGCAACACTCTTCGGTTTTTTATTCATTCACATTCCCATACTCATCATCATCATGTATGCTTTTTCCACAGATGAAAAAACATTCCAGTTCCCTCTTCCTGGTTTCACAACCAAATGGTTTGGAGTTGCTTGGGAACGAAATGATATTTGGGAGGCCATTGCGTTATCTTCGCAAGTCGCACTTGTCTCTACCGTCATTGCGATTTTTTTAGGAACCCTTGCTTGTCTTGCCGTATATCGTAGTCAGTTTTTTGGAAAAGAGATTATTTCTTTCCTTGTGATTTTACCAATTGCCCTTCCAGGGATTGTGACAGGGATTTCACTCCGTTCGGCCATGTCTCTTTTTGGAATTCCATTTAGTACTTGGACCATCGTAATTGCTCATGCTACATTTTGTATCGTAACGGTTTATAATAATGTGCTCGCTCGTTTACGTCGGAGTTCTCACTCTATGGTGGAAGCATCTATGGATTTAGGTGCAAACCCTTGGCAAACATTTCGTTTTGTAATCCTCCCTAATATCGCAACAGCATTGTTAGCTGGTGGTATGTTGTCCTTTGCCTTGTCTTTTGATGAAGTAATCGTAACAACATTTACTGCAGGACAACAATCTACTGTACCAATTTGGATGTTAACTGAATTCATTCGACCAAGGCAGAGGCCTGTCACAAACGTTGTGGCTGTTTTTGTCATTTTGGTAACAACTTTACCGATCCTTGCTGCTTATTACCTGACAAAGGAAGATGAAGGTCGCAAAAAATAATCGCAAGAAAGTTTTGATTGTTTAAAATCCATAAATTTTAGCCAAAAGAGTAGGAGAGTTGTAAGTTCTATTTGATATTTATCAAAGGAATTTCACTTTCCCATCTCTTGGTAACATGCTAAAATCTTGGAATGGAAAAATTAATTCAAAAGCTCATCATCCCAATTGATGGATCCCCCAGTTCCGCAAAAGCATTAGAATTTGGTTTGGCAATTGCCAAAGCAAGTAATGCAGTTTGTTATGTTGTTGAAGTGATTGAAGATTTTGGTCCTCTCCCTGGTTATTATGATGCAGCGCCCCCAGGAAAAGATAGAGTCAAATGGATTTCGGAACAAAGATTTGAAAAGATCCATCCTATTTTAGATGAGACCACTGTGAAATGGAATCGAGTTGTTTTAGAAGGTTATCCTGCGGAAGAAATTTGTAAATTAGCAGAAAAAGAAAAAGCAGATTTGATTGTCATTGGAAGTCGAGGTCATGGAATATTAGGTAGGTTTATTATGGGCAGTGTCTCTGATCGAGTTGTACACTACGCACCATGTTCCGTAACAGTAGTTAGGTGAATTTGCCATAATTTTGTCAAATTAATGTTAAATTACTTGCCTTGAAAAGTATCCCATTGGAATCTACGGACTAACCCTAAAGTAGATTCCTGGTAGATACAAATGAAGGTTTCAGAAAAAGAAGAACTCCCCCCCGTTTTACCCTTAGACAAACGATACACACGCACTTTTTACCAAGAAGATAGTTTTGTTTCTAATATCAGAAGGGCACTGCCTCGGATGATTACCACTGACATTATGGAAAATGATGTCTTACCAAATCTGAACGAAGAGGAAAAAGAATTCCTTTTGTTTTATTATTTCAAACGTAACGATCCTTCAGGTAGTTATTACCAATTAAAAACGATACCACCAAGAATCCGTAAAGAATCAGCTGATCGAATATTAGTTGAAGCTAATATCGATGATTTGGGCAGAGAATTTTTAGGTCAGTTTTATCATTTTGATTCTGAAATCGAACAGTATGTACTCAACGACCAAGTGACAGAATCTGATGAAATTCGCATTTTACAACTTGTCAAACGAAGAGATTATTACGTAGGGAATGTGGAAAAATCAGTGCTCTCAGAGATCTTCGAAAGATTTCCTGAGATTCCGAAAAGAGATACGTTTTTTGCTAACTTATACATTCCACCAACTCATAAATACTACTCTCCACCCAATTTAAAACATATATCTGGAATGCAAATCGTAGAAGCAGCAAGGCAATTTGGAATCGCCTGTAATCACATGTTTGGAAAAGTTCCTTTTGAGGATGTTACCTTTTTATTATTATATCTAAACTCAGAATTTTTCCAATATGCAAAGATGAATATGCCAATCAAACTTAGGGCAAAAGCAAAAGAAGTAAAGTTTAGCAAATCAGGATATTGGAATTACTCAAAGCTAGTTATCACTGCCTACCAAGAAAACCAAGAAATTACGAAAATTGAAATGGCAGCAAGTATTTTGCCTTTGAAAGTATACAAACGCTTAAAAAGCACACAAGAAGAAGTGTATGAAATCGATCCAAGGTTTCGTATTCTAGATCGTTTCAAAAACAATATTTCCATTCGTGAAAATGGGCGAAATATTGTATCTACCATTGAAAATATCTCAAATTCAGGGTTTATGGTGCGCTGCTCAGGAATCCTACCAGGAACCTTGTCTACAGAGCAACAACTAGAATTTTTTATGCATTTTGATATTGTTGGTTTCGTACACGGAACTTGTATTTTATTATGGGTAAAAGAAGACGATAATAATGAAGATATGTTTTTTGCAGGATTTCGTTTCGAAGAAATATCTGATCTAGACAAAGCAAATGTAAAGGAAGCAATCAATCGTTATGGAAGATTGATCGAAGATAGGGAAATCCAATGAAAGAAAAAAAAGTAGCATTAGTTACTGGTGGAACATCTGGATTAGGTAGAGCAATCGTATTAGAATATGCAAACGCTGGTTATGTGGTTGGGTTTTGTGGTCGCCGGAAACAAGAAGGGGAAGACACTCTAAACCTTTTGGAAAAACAAGGTGGAAAGGGAATTTTTTTCAAATGTGATGTCACACAATCGGAAGCAGTTCGTAATTTTGTAGAAATCATTATAGAGAAATATGGTCGTATCGATGTAGCGGTGAACAATGCAGGAATTTCTGGTGTACTCAAATCAACTGCTGATTATCCATTGGATATATTCGATTCAGTCATGGATGTGAATTTGAAGGGAACTTTTTTATCAATGCAATTTGAATTAAAACAATTCCTCAAACAAGAATCTGGTGGAGTGATCATCAATGTTTCTTCTGCATTAGGACTTCGCGGAAAAGAAAAAGCAGGCCCTTACTCTATGTCAAAACATGGAATCATTGGATTAACAAAATCAGCTGCATTAGAATATGGATCAGCTGGGATTCGGGTCATTGCTCTTTGTCCTGGTGGGATTCAAACTGAGATGGATGATGTATTTTATGCAAATGTTCCAAATCCAGAAGAAGTGAAAAAAGAAAGAATGAAATCGTATGCTTTGGGTAGAATGGCAACACCAGAAGAGGTTGCTAAAACATGTGTTTGGTTATCTGGAGATGGTGCTGCGTTTATCACTGGTGCAGTTATACCAGTCGACGGTGGGAAAACGGCTAGATAGGAAATTTTTTGTTTACAATAGGAAAATATAAAGTAACCAAAGAACTTCATTTAGGAAAAAGAAGTTCTGTCTATGTAGGAGAAGATGAAAAAGAATCTCCAGTTGTTGTGAAACTTTTAAACCGAGATTATCCAGATAATCACGAAATTACTAAATTTAAAAATGAATTTGAAATCTTAAAGTCTATAGAGTCACCTTATACATTAAAACCACTAAGTTTTGAATCTTATCAAAATACGGTTGCGATTGTATTCCCTCATATTGAATATACCGATCTCGCAAAATTACAGTTAAGCGGAAAATATAGTAATTTACAAACATTTTTAAATATATCAATAGAAATTTGTAGAGCTCTTGCGGACATTCATAAAGCAAAAGTTGTACATAATGACATCAAAGCTCAGAACATCATTTATAATCCTGAAACTGGAAAACTCAGAATCATTGATTTTGGTTCTGCTACTTTATTAACACATAGAAATTTTTATCTCCCGATGAACCAAAATTTAACGGGAACACTAGCGCATATTTCACCAGAACAAACTGGTCGTATGAATAGGACAGTTGACTATCGAACTGATTTTTATTCTCTTGGAGTAACACTTTACCAATTGATCACGGGAGAACTCCCGTTTTTGTATACGGATAGTTTGGAGATGGTACACGCACATTTAGCGCGTATTCCTTTGCCTCCAAAAGAAAGAAGTAATGCTCCGAAAATTTTATCAGATTTGATTATGAAACTTTTGGAAAAAAATCCAGAAGATCGATACCAAACTGCAACTGGATTACTTTCAGATTTGATTACGATCCAGTCAGTATTATTGGAAAATGGAAAAGAGAATCTCGACTCCTTCCAAATGGAGTTGGCCAAAAATGATAAATCTTCAAGGTTTCAAATTCCAAAAAAATTATATGGAAGAGAAACTCAACTACAGACATTTGAGGAAAAATTCTTAAATTCTACTGAAGGAAAAATTGAAATATTTTTAATTTCTGGTCGTTCAGGGATTGGTAAATCCGCACTCATTAATGAAATCCAAAAACCAGTCACTATTGAAAGGGCTTATTTTACTTCAGGTAAATTTGATTTATATAAAAAATCCATTCCGTATCGCGCCATCAATCTCGCATTACAAGGTCTGGTGAAACAGCTATTATCAGAAAACGAAACAGCTGTTAAAGAATGGAAAAGAATCCTATCACAAACTTTAGGTGCAAATGCAAAACTAATCGTCGATGTAGTACCTGAATTGGCTCAACTTTTAGGAGAAGTTGTGACTCCACCAGAGTTAGATACTGTTGAAACGGAAAATCGCTTTCATATCGTTTTTAGAAAGTTTTTGCGAACAGTATGTACGAAAGAACATCCTGTAGTAATGTTTTTGGATGATTTGCAGTGGGCGGATTCATCCAGTATACTTTTATTAAAGGAAGTTATTACCGATCCTGAAATATCCTATTTTTTTATCATCCTTTCCTATCGAGATAATGAAGTTAGTCCAACTGATCCTTTTTTTCGAATGTTGGAGGAATTAAGAGAAACAAAAACTTCTATCACAGAAATTCGTCTAGAGCCACTGCTTGAATCGGATATATCAATCCTTGTTTCTGAAACTTTATCTCTTCCTGAATCTGAAATTAAAACTATCTCAGAGATCATTTGGAAAAAAACAAAAGGTAATCCTTTCCATGTGAATGAGATGTTTAAAAATCTTTATGAAAGATCTTACATCCAGTTTTCAGAAAATCGTTGGGTGTGGGATAAGGAAAAAATCAATACAGTAAACATTTCAGAAAATGTAATTGATTTGATCATCGATAAAATTTACTTACAACCTCCTAATTTAATTGATACACTTAAGTTAACAGCTTGTATCGGCAACTGGTTTCGGCACGATATTTATGCAACAATTGCGGAAAGACCATTCCACCTTGCATCAATGGATTTGGTTGCGTTGGCCAATGAAGAATTTTTAATTTTAGGATTAGATGATGCAAATTTTACACATGATAAAATTCGGGAAGCAATCTACAAAATCATTTCTCCGGAAGAAAAATCTCAACTTCATTATAAAATTGGCAAAACATATTTATCAATATTATATAAATACAAATTAGATGATCATTTATTCACCATTGTAAACCAACTTAACTTAGGTGCTTCTCAAATCACAAAAGACCAGGAATTGGTCCAGTTAAGGACTTTAAATGAAAGGGCAGGATTTAAAGCACTTAATTCGTCGGCGTATGATGCTGCGTTTATTTTTTTTGAACGTATGATTGGTTTGATGGCAGATGATGAGTGGGTAACTCAATATGAAAATACACTCAAACTTCATTTAGCATACGCTAGATCTGCTTATTTATCGAAGAACTTTGAAAAAGCAGAAAAAAGTTTTAATTATATTCTGAAATATGCTAAATCCGATTTAGATAAAATTTTAGTATATGAACTTCAGTCATCTATGTTGGTAACACAAAACAAGATGAAAGAAGTATTGGTTACTTTGAAACAAGCACTTAAGTTGCTAGGTGTTAGGTTGCCAAAAAATGCTTCTGCATTGTCTCCTTTAAAGGAAATTATCAAATTTAAAATTCGATTAGGTAGAAAAGATATAGAAGAACTTGAGTTTCTTCCAATTGCAACTGATCCGAAATATCTGGCAATCATGCGTTTACTCAATGCTTGTATTGCTCCTTCGTTTTTAGCTGATCCAAACTTATTCCCAGTTATAGTCCTTAAAATGGTTAACTATAGTTTGGTGTATGGATTGTGTGATTTGAGTGCATTTGGATTTTGTGCGATGGGGATGATTCAAGGTTCAGGTCTTGGCGATTATGAATCAGGATTAAAATTTGGTAAGTTAGGTATTAAGTTAATTGATGTTTTAGATTCAAAAGCATTTAAATGTAGAACTTTGTTTATGTATTCCTGTATGATTTCTCCTTGGAAAAATCATGCGAAAGAAGGCAAAAATATCTTTTGGGATAGTTTCCTTGCTGGTATGGAGACTGGTGATTTACAATATGCTTCTTATTCTTTGAATAATATACATTTCCAAGGACTACTTTATCGGGAAAACTTGGATGATTTATACAAAAGCCAATTACGTTACGATGCGTCCCTTTTGAGTATACGCCAACACCATGCATACCAAGTGCATAGGTTAAATATGCAAATCGTAGAAAACATGCGCGGAGAGTCTTCTGATCCATTAAGTTTGGAAGGTCGTTATTTTTCCGAATCAGAAATCGTAAAAGAATGGCAGAATGCAGGGAATGCAAATGCGTTATTTGATTATCATTTGTGTAAACTTAGGCTTGAATACTTTTTGGGTGATATCAAAAAAGCATACGAATCATCATTAAAGTTAGATTTACTAGAAGGTGCAGTTTTTGGTATGATGTTTGTTCCAGAACATGTGTTTTTTGGAGCATTAGTTGTCTATGAACTAATAACAAATCCTTCTATCTCGAAGGAAATCCCAAAATCAATATTACTAAAAAGATTAAAAACATTTTCAAAACGTTTGAAAGTTTGGGCAAAAAATTCGCCAGAAAATTTTGGACACAAGTTTCAAATTATATCTGCTATTGAATTGTATATCGCAAACAAAAAATCGGACGCTGTAATTGCATGTAAGGCAGCAATTACATCAGCAAGAGAATTTGGATATATTTTAGAAGAAGCGATTGCCAATGAAATATTGGTCAGAATGTGGAAAGAAACTGGATTTGATCAATACAGTAACTTACACTTAGTTGAAGCACATTATCGTTATGGAAAATATGGTTTCATTTCTAAAGTCAAACAGTTGGAAGCGGAACATATTTCCCTTAAAAAATACATTGGTAGAAATTTTAGGACAGATTCAACGGACAATGTATCTTTGTTTAGCACAACGAAAGATATATTTGGAGACGTTGGATCCAGTTTAGATATCAACACTGTCATCAAAGCATCCCAAACAATTTCTGGCGAAATCCAACTCAATCGTTTGTTGGAAAAAATGATGAAAATTATTTTAGAAAATGCTGGAGCCGAAAGAGGGTATTTTATTCTCAATTTGGAATCAAAATGGCAAGTGATTGCAGAATCAAATTTAGAAAATGAATCTGTTTCCGTTTATTCTGAATCACCTTTTGAATTGGATTTTGCTAAACCAATTGCATCAATCAATCAAAACAAAATCCCTTCGCAGATCATCGGTTATGTGGTGAGGACTGGTGTTGTTGTAATTTGTGGTGATGCAGCAAGAGAAGGTGAATTCAAAAATGATCCTTATGTAAAAGCTTTTTTCCCTAAATCCTTATTATGTTATCCTATTCTAAGTCATGGAACTGTAGTAGGTATTGTATACTTAGAAAATAATCTTACTACGGATGCTTTTACACCTGGAAGAGTTGAGATCCTTAAAATTTTATCCTCACAAATTGCTGTTTCAATCGAAAACTCACTTTTATATTCTAATTTGGAACAAAAAGTAGATGAAAGAACAAAAGAGTTGAATTCGGCTTTAACGGAAGTTAAAGGTTTGAAAGAACAACAAGACGGAGATTATTTTCTCGCTTCTCTTTTGATTGAACCATTAACACAAAATCATGCCAAATCTTCCAATATGAATATTCAGTTTCTAACGGAACAAAAGAAAAAGTTTAGTTATAAACAATGGAATTCTGAGATAGGTGGTGACTTATGTGTTTCGTCTTCTATCCAACTACAAAACAAAAAATACATCGTTGTTTTAAATGGAGATGCAATGGGCAAATCAATGCAAGGTGCAAGTGGAGCCCTTGTGATTGGTTCTGTATTTGAGGCCATTATAAAACGTAATAGTCAATCCGAAGAATCAAGGGAAATGACCCCTGAAAAATGGGTGAGTAATGCATATTCCGAATTACACAATACTTTAGTTACCTTTGACGGTTCCATGTTGATTTCAATGTTTTTATGTTTGATTGATGATGAAACTGGATTCTTTTATTTTTTGAATGCAGAACACCCAAGACCAGTAATTTATCGAAATGGTAAGACGTTTTTTCTCCCACATAACTATGTTTGTGCGAAATTAGGATTACTTGCTTCAAAGAAAAATTTACAAATTAATACATTTCAAATGGAACAAAATGACATACTTCTTGTTGGATCTGACGGTAGAGATGATATTTTAATTGGATCCGAAGAAGAAATGGAAGTGAATGAAGATGACGAATTATTTTTGAAAACCGCACTCGAAGGAATGGGGGACTTAAATTCCATTAGAGACGCAATCAAACGCCAAGGGGATCTCATTGACGATCTTTCTTTGATTCGTGTGGAGTATACGGGATTGGGATCCGAAATCAACATTCCAAAATCCCATCCAAAACATATTGTTTATCTAAGAGCACTTACATTGTACAAACAAAAACAATGGGTTGAAGTGGAAAGAATGATCTCATCGCATTACCCTGATATTCACGAAGCACCCCTTTCCTTTCAAAAAATATACCTATATACGGAACATAGGGTATCCGCTTTCCCTTTACAATTTGCGGTTACTTACATTCAAAAAAATCCTTCCGACAGCTTAACTTTATTTTATATAGCAGAAGCATTATTTACAAACGGGGATTTTGGAGCTGCCTTTGATTATTCGGAGAGAGTGAAGTTACGACGGCCTTACCACAAAGAAAACAATCGATTATTTGCTCGACTCACAGAACTTCGGCGTAAATAAATCTACTTATGTTATCTGTCGGGAACGACGTTGTCGAAAACGAACGAATTCGAGAATTACTTCAAAAACATGGAGACCGGTTTTTAAAGCGGGTTTTTACGGATGAAGAAGTAGAGTATTGTCACAAACACAAGGACCCAGTGCCTTTTCTCGCCGGAAGGTTTGCTTGCAAAGAAGCTGTCATCAAAGCCCTGAATTTAGAGCCTGGAGAGGTTGCCGACATGCGCGAGATTGAACTAGCGGGAACCAATTTTGGGAAAAAAACGCTAGTCATCCATGGGAAAACTGAGAAGTTTTTCCGTGAGAAAGGATTTACGGGTAGTTCAGTGTCGATTAGCCACGCAGACCACTATTCAACCGCTGTTGTCATATTCTTTAAGGAGCCCAAATGATCGTAAGTGAGAAAATGAAGTCAGTGCTCGTCCATTACAACCAAGGACTTACTTTGTACAAAGCACGTAAGTTTCAAGAAGCAAAAGAAGAATTCAAAAAAGGTTTAGCAATCCATCCGGAAGACGGACCTTCCAAACTTTATATTGAACGATGCGATGATTATATCGCAGATCCTCCTCCTGAAGATTGGGATGGAGTGTATAACATGAAAACAAAATAGGAATTATGTCAAAAAAAGAAATGCAACCAACCATAACAGAACATGGAGTTATTGCCACTATCCTTGGAAAGGAAACTGCTTTTAGTGGAACATTGGCGTTTAAAAAACCCCTTCAAATTTCGGGAGATTTCACTGGTGAAATTATATCAGATGGATATTTAGTAATCAGCGAAGGTGCACGTGTGAAAGCAAACATCAAAGCGGGTACTGTTGTTGTAGGTGGAACGATTATTGGAAATGTTACAGCTACCCAACGACTCGAGATGTTATCAACTGGCAAAGTCCAAGGCAACATTCGTACTGCAAAATTACAAATCGCAGATGGTGTAGTCTTTGATGGAAACTGCGAAATGTTGAGTAGCGACGAAACTTAGTTTGTGGCAATACCATCCTTATAGTGTTCTTCTTTTTTTAGCATTTAGCTTCAATCTTGGATTGGGGCTATTTGTTCTTAAATCTTTTCGTCTCAATTTAGTTAAATATTTATTAATCTTAGTTTTTGGTTCGATGGTTTGGACCGGATTCTATGGACTTGATTTTATTTATATTAGTACAACATTCCATCGAACATTTGTTAGCTTATTATACATGGGTGTTGCCATCGCCAATGTTGGCATGGTGTTGGTATCCATTGAGTTTACAAACAACCAACATTTACTTACAAAACGTTTTTGGGTTTTAATTTTACTACAACCCTTATTTACATTAGCTGTTTCTGTTTTAGATCCAATTTTTAAAACATTAACAATAGATACTTATCTCATAAACATTAATGGTAGGATCCAATGGATCCAAGAAACCAATATCGGTGGTTTCATCGCCTCTTATTTGATTTCCTTTTTCTGGTCTGTATTTGTTGCCATCCTGCTTTTCCGTGGAATCATAAAATCTAAATCAACAGAAAGAAACCGTTACCTTCTGATTTTGATTTCCTTTTTATTCATTTGGATCGCAGCCATTTTGCACAAAATGGGGATTCGACCTTTACCAGGAATGAATATAACTGCCGTTATGTGCACAATGCAAGCGATAATGATTTTTTTTGCAATTGGTTATTACCGTATGTTTGACATTGTCCCTTTGGTGAGAAGTGAAATTGTCGATGAGTTAGATGAAGCAGTGGTAATCCTCGATTTTAATAATCGAATTGTGGATTGGAATAGTTCCGCAGAAAATATATTTTGTATGAAGGACAAAAACGTAGCCTTACTCCCTCACCATGTTTTTTTCCAACATAGACCAGAGCTCATTAGTAAATTAGACCATTTATCCGAAAAACGTACAATCACGAAATGGATATGGGAAAATGATCAGAAATATTGGGAAGTTACAGCAAAACAGGTTCGTGATCCCAATCGTAAAAAAATCGGTATGGTCCTTGTTTTTAGAGATAATACGGAACAGCGAAATCTAGAAAAACAAATGGCAAACGTTAACCGTGAACTTCTTGTTGCCAATGGTACAAAAGATCGTTTTTTATCGATCATCTCTCACGATTTGCGTGGTCCACTTGCTGGGATAAAAATGTTATTAAAAGTTTTGAATGAAGATATGAAAAAAAAGGAAGATGCATTATCAGGAATGACCCAGTCACTCGTTGATGCAACGGAATCTGTTTTTTCTTTATTAGAAAATTTATTAGAATGGTCTAAACTCCAACGGGGACAAGAGGAATTTAGACCAAATTATTACCGGTTGGATTCCATAGTGAACGAATGTGTTGAGTTATTTGCACTGAGTGCAAAGAATAAAGGGATTCAATTTGATATTAAAATTCCAAATCATGCGATGGTTTATTGTGATGATCGTATGATCATCACAGTGATTCGAAACTTAGTATCAAATGCTTTGAAATTTAGCCATCAAAATGGTAAAATTGAAATTGAAAGCATTGATACTGGATACCATTGGTTAGTTTCAGTTCGAGACCATGGGGTAGGTATGTCAAAAACTACTATCGACAAACTATTCAAAGCTGGAGAAGTCATCAAATCTCTAGGTACCCAAGGAGAAACAGGTAATGGAATTGGGCTTTTATTATGTTATGAATTTGTAACTGTGAATAGTGGTACACTAACTGCTGATAGTGACGGAGTTAATGGTTCGATTTTCCAATTTAGTCTCCCGAAAAAACAAGATGAGGAAGTGTTTGTATGAAAAAAACTATATTAATTACAGGTGCAACGGACGGAATTGGAAGAGTATGTGCACATTCATTTGCAAAATCGCAAAATGAATTGATACTCGTAGGTAGGAATCCAGACAAACTTTCAGCTTTGGTTTATAGTTTGCAGGTGCATGGTGTTAAGGTTCATTCATATCTAGCTGATTTATCCCTTGCAAAAGAAACATTTAGTCTGACCGAAAAAATTAGAAATAATCATTCAAGTATTGATGTATTGCTTAATAATGCTGGTGCTTATTTTGATAAAAGAGTTGTTACAACTGAAGGGCTTGAGTCAACGTTTGCGTTAAACCATATCAATTATTTTATTATGGCATTGGGTTTGTTACCATCATTAAAAAATGCAAACCAAGGTCGCATTATCAATGTTGCTTCTCGTGCTCATGAAGGTGTGTCTTTGGACTTTCATGATATCATGGGGGAAACAAATTATTCAGGTTGGAAACAATACCAAAGGTCCAAACTGATGAATATTTATTTCACTTATGAACTTGCAGAAAGATTAAACCAAACAAAAATTACAGTGAATTGTTTACATCCAGGTTTTGTGAAAACTAAATTTGGACAAAACAATGACGGATTAGCAAAAGTAGTTTTAACTTTCGCACAAAATATTTTTGCCATTTCAGAAGACAAGGGTGCCGAAACATCCATTTATCTTTCAACAGAACCAAGTTTAAATTCTGTGTCTGGAAAATACTTTGTGAAAAAGAAAGAAAAGAATAGTTCACCTGTATCCTATGATAAAACCATGCGAAGGAATTTATGGACTTATACCGAAGACCTTCTGAAACATAAATTTTCTTTCAAATTTCCGGGTTTCTAATATGGGATTTTTCCATCAAAAAAATCCCACGATTATACCTGTTCCTGGTAACAAAACCATTGAAGAACATTTTGGTATTCCCTCTACAAACACAAAGGAATTATCCATAGCAAATATGATTGCACCTCCTGGTTGGGGTGAACCATTCCAAACACCGATGTTTGACGAATGGACTCTTATGGTAAGAGGGAAAAAACAAATCGAAGTAGATGGTGAAACGTTAGTTGTATCAGCCGGTGAATCGATATTGATCCAAAAAGGTTCAAGAGTTCGTTACTCAAATCCTTTTTCTGAAGATGCGGAATATTGGTCTGTTTGTAAACCTGCTTTCACGATTGATGCGGTTAACCGCGAAGCCGAATAAACTACTGATTTTATGGGTACAGATGAAAAACCAGCAGTAGACTTAAGTTTCCTAAAAAAGGAAATGAAAAAAGTTGAATTTGAATCTGGCGCATTGGTAATAGAACAATATACGTTAGGTGATTCATTTTATTTTATAGAATCAGGTCGTGTTGAGGTATGGAAATACCTTGATGAAACGAAACAAGAAATTCTGGTAATAGGGGATTTGGTTTCTGGTGATTATTTTGGTGAAATATCGTTAATTGATTCTGCTCCTCGAACAGTTAACATTACAACAAAAGAAAACTCCACTTTATACAAATTAACAAGAGTTGATTTCCATCGATTGATCCAAACAAGCCCTGAAATGACGTTAACACTTCTAAAATTGTTAACGGCGAGAATTCGAAATGCGGAACAAAGAGAAAATCAAGTTCTCATTCAAAAAAATAAAGAGTTACGTTTGCAAAATGAAACCTTGGAGATCATGGTTAAAGAACGAACGGCAAAACTCACTCAATCATTAAAAATCATCCAAGAAGATTTAGAAACTGCCAAAACCATTCAAAGGAATATTTTACCACTCAGCTTAAAACACATTGCTCATTTGGATTTTGCATCAAAATTCGAACCTATGGCCGAAGTTGGTGGTGATATCTTTGATGTCATTCGTTTGGATAAATCCAAGATTAGATTGTTTTTAGCAGATGCTATTGGTCATGGTGTACAAGCTGCTTTAATAACAATGGCCATCAAAGCAGAATATGATCATATAAAACACAATTCACCAAACCCCTCAGATGTTCTATATGCATTAAACCAAATTTTCATTGATCGTTATGGTAAAAAATCCAATCAATTTACGGCTGTGATTGTTGATTTGAAATTGGAAGAAAATTCTCTTGTTTATTCTTCTGCGGGCCATAATGAACCTTATGTATTGAATAAAACAGAAATATTAGCTTTAAACGAATCTGGTCTCATGCTTGGACTTGAAAAGGACGTTGAATACATTGATACGATAGTACCATTTGGGCTTGGAGACCGACTGTTTATGATCTCAGATGGGTATTTGGAACAGGAAAATGATGATGGAAATTTCCTTGGCGAATCCAAATTGCTTTCCAGTTTTCACTCTGCTAGGAGTTTAGGATTAAGCTTAGCTGATACAGTACAGATTCTTATGGAACATTTCCATCAATTTAGAGGGAATACCCCAATGATGGATGATGTCACCATTTTAGGTATTGGCACTTCGTATGATTTAGGAGTTTAAATTGGGTTTAATCATTGCATACATTTTGTTTCTTTTGAATTTACTTTGTATCATTCCAACCATGTATCCACTTTATATTTGGAAACTTTTGACAACAGGTTCTGTTAGAAGATTTGGGGATCGTTTGCTTGTAAAAGTAGGAGAGGCTTGGATCGAAAATAATTATAGGATCTCTCGTTTTTTATACGGTGTACAATTCGAAGTGATTGGTGAAAATTTTAAAAATTTAAAACCAAATGGTAGTTATATGATAATCTGTAACCACCAATCCTGGTCTGATATTTACATCATCCAATCTGTATTAAATCGAAAAATTCCACTGATTCGTTTTTTCATCAAAGATTCACTTAAATATGTTCCTGTACTCGGGCATGCTTGGCTTGCTTTAGATTTCCCTTTCGTAAAACGAAGTAGTCGGGAACAATTGAAAAAAAATCCAGAACTTGCTACAAAAGATTTAGAGAATGTTAAAAAGGTCTGTGAAAAATTCAATGGGATGCCGTTTTCAATTTTAAATTTTTTGGAAGGACACCGGCGAACACCGGAGCGTATGCAAAAACTTCTCAAAAAAAATCCATACAAACACCTATTACGCCCTCACAGTGGTGGTATCTCTGTTGTTTCCACTTCTCTTAGAAATTCGCTTGATGCTTTTATTGATTTAACTATTGTTTATCCAACTGAAAATCCAAGTTTTTTAGATTTGATGTCGGGTAAAATTCGGAAACTCAAAGTTTTTGTGGATGTGATTCCTCGGGAACAGGTACCAATTGAGGAAAACGAACAGTTTGCCCCGATGTCAAAAAAAATGAAACGATGGGTGGATGAAAGATGGTCCTTAAAGGACGCACTGATTGAAAAGGAGATAAGTTCTAAATGAAACTAGTATTAATCAATATCGCAATTATTCTCGGATGTATCTCCTGTCGTTCTTTTTCCCCAGTTGCCTACGAACCTCCCATCAAACCGGAACCAGTGGGGATTTACGAACCGAATACAGAATTACAAAAGGCAATCCTTCTTGCCATCGGCAAAGTGAAGGGACTTGAATCACTTGATGTAGATAGTGACGGCAATATATACGGTGGAGACAAAGAAGGTCGTATCATCCGTATTTCTCTCAAAGGAGAAATCAAAACAATTGCGAAAACTTCAGGTAGACCTCTTGGAATCCAGTTTGATAAAGCAGGTAACTTAATCATTGCAGATGCATACAAAGGTTTGTTATCGATGGATAAATCTGGTAAGATTACCACTTTAGTTTCAGAATACAAAGGGGTTCCATTTCAGTTTACTGACGATTTGGATATTGCGCAAGATGGAAAAATTTATTTTTCAGATGCATCTATTTATGAACAAAAAGAATATTTGTATGATTTGTTGGAAGCTCGTCCTTATGGACGTGTGTTTGTTTACGATCCCAAAACAAAAGAAACGCAACTATTACTCGACAATTTGTACTTTGCAAATGGAATATCTTTGTCAAAAAATGAAGATTTCCTTCTCGTAAATGAAACATATCGTTATCGTATCACAAAACTTTGGTTAAAGGGTCCAAAGAAAGGAATCTCTGAAGTTGTGATAGAAAATTTACCTGGTTTCCCAGATAACATCACAAGAAATGAAAATGGAGAATTTTGGGTCGCATTATTTACTGTAAGAAATGATCGAATGGATCATATGCATCCATCTCCTGTTGTGAAAAAAATGATTTATTTTTTACCGAAGTTTTTGTGGCCAAAAGCACAACCTTACGGTTATGCTTTAAAGATGGATGGGAATGGAAAAATACTTATGACGGTCCAAGATCCAACAGGCGAACATCTAAAAGACATTACGAGTGTCATTGAAAAGAAACGCCAATTGTACATTGGAAGTTTATATAATGACAGGGTTGGGATTTATGTATTACCTTAGTTTGAATCTAAGGTGTACAAGGTAAATTGTATTCAATAGCACCAAGAGATACCAATCCGTCTCCACCTGGCCTGATTCCGAGCCCATTATAAGCATCTGCCATGACGAAATTGGTGGACCGTGTGATCTGGCATGAAGTTGCGAGTGTCGGAATATAATTATAAACTCCAATGAGAGAAGTCAAATTAGGATCTAGACGTAAATTGTTACCGAAGTTTCCGGCTAATCCGAGTGGAGTCACACAAATAAGCGCTCCAGGAACTCCACCAGCGCATATATCATCATAATTGACTGCTGTTTGGAACACCAAATTTGCACAATTGTGAAAGACGTTGAAACGAATGGCACCTGCCGATCCGTTTACGTTATAAATACAGGCATTGTTTGCCGCATCATCTGTCATGAGTAAAATATTATTTTCGATGAGTAAGGAATTGGAAAAACCTTGGATATAAATAGCGGCATCATTGCCAATGGAATCCCCTCCACTACTTACAGTGTTATGAAACACGCGCATTGCCGTTGTGATACCACTTAAATTGATTCCTCTGGCATTTCGATTGCTCGTTCCATTTTGGATCCAGTTATTGGCGAGTAGTATGGCTCCAGAATTTGTGACTGTGATTCCTGATACGAGAGAGGTACCACCTCCGTTAGCTGAGCCAAGCCTGATATTATTCCCAGTGATTGTAGAGCCAGCACCAAGAGAGACTGCATAAATTCCAAGTAATTGGGAAGTTGATGCGTTTGTAGGATCATTTGCAATCCCACCAACAATGAAATTGCTATCGATGAAGGCATTCCCTCCCGCAGCCGATGTAAAGTAAATTCCCGCAACCGTGTTGAATGCATTGTTTCGAGTTGTATTCCCAAGATTAATGATATTACGTCTGATGACATGATTTGAATTGGTGATTTTAATTCCCATGTTTTCTAATCTTGCCAATCCAACACCATTGATTACATTCCCCCCAGTGCTAGAACCAATTTGGATACTCGTAGCACCGTTAAATCGGATACCATAAGATAAATAACCATCTCCATGATTGAATTGATTCCCAGTTAACACACCTGCAGAAGAAACTGCTAGGGATCCAACATCAAACGCCACGGATGTACTGCTTGTAGCGGCAGGATCTCCATTGAATACGTTACGACCTGAAATGATATTTTGCCTTAAATTCGTTACGTCAATCCCTACACTCCCCGCGTAGCGGATACCAACAGAGGTCATATCGGGAATCGAATTGGAGAGATCTTGGCCACCATTGATCACATTCCCTACAATCATAGGTGATATGAGGGCTGTTGAATTCATCAGTACACCTGCAGCAGTACATGGTGAAGCAGTACAGTACCCGCCATCAATTTGATTGAGAAGGAGAATTGGAGTGCTATTGATTGAAAGAACTCCAGCGGATCCTGCCGCGCCTGTCCCTGCATTGATGGTATTGTCAATAAGGCGGACATTGTTTGTAGAATCTAAAAACACGCCTGCCATAAAAGGTGCAGAGTTTCCAGAACGAATTTCAAACCCACTGATCACAACTGGTGTTGTGACAGTGGCATCCGCTTTGATGGAAGCACAAGGATTCGTAGCGGTGGCAGCTGCACAACTTGCAGGCACTGCGCTCATCATGATAATCGAATCCTTCTCACCTGGTCTCCAATCCGTAAAACCTAGTTCATAACTTCCGAAAAGTGAAATCCCAGAAACCAATTGGATTCGGTCACCAATGATTGTTGGATCGTAGTTCCCTTGTGCCACAAGAACGGCACAATCGTTAGATGGGCATCCGAAAAAACTATCAATTGCTGCTTGGATATTTCGTTTTGGTGTGGCAGCTGTGAATCCAGTATTACCATCATTCCCACCAATTTCAGAAACATAACGTAAATTAGATGGTATCAGATAAGAGAGAGTGATATTGGAAGATAAGGGGTAAGCTCCCACATTGGTAACACAATTCAGTGTTAAGGAACGGTGGCCAGTTAACCA
Organism: Leptospira sp. WS39.C2; assembly: GCF_040833965.1. Taxonomy (NCBI): domain Bacteria; kingdom Pseudomonadati; phylum Spirochaetota; class Leptospiria; order Leptospirales; family Leptospiraceae; genus Leptospira; species Leptospira iowaensis. The sequence continues at coordinate 2,834,009 of NZ_CP162142.1, read as the reverse complement.
ACTGTCCGTTGGTGCAGGGGATACAACTAAAGTATCATTGGCGAAGGTTGTTGTTGCGAGCGTAAAAACAATCGGTATGGATAAATTTGTATCTAAAGTGCCAACGGAACCTGCACAACTTCCAGTATTCACTTCAGCGGAAAAAACAAGGCGGATTGATTCTGTAGGTTGCAAAACTCCACCATTACGAGGTGTATATGCTAAGACACTGAAACAATTGGCAACGATGGAAACTGTACCAGCAATTGTGCCTGAATTAGAACTTAACACACATTGGTGTCCAGGTGGAGTGGATACAATTTGAACATTGTAAGTACTCGATGGAGGCAAATTGGTTGGGAAACGATACAAACCATCGGATGCTATGGGAAGGTTTTCTGAACCATTATTGACGAGAGTTAAATTCCCAGATCCAATTCCTACTGCAGTGATCTCGATCGGATAAGCAGAGGAAATACAATTGATCGAGATAGTTGTGATATCTACAATTCCAATCGTCCCTGATCCATTTGTGACACTACAATTTTGAACTGGGTGGTTTGGTTGTGTTGTGACAGTTACATTATATGTACTACCGCTAACGTAAGTTTGTGTGAAGGCAAAGGTTCCAGAGGCAACGGCCACTGACAATGTGGATCCATCAAATGCATTTGTGAGAACTAAACCAGTGGCTCCATCAAGCCCCGTGATGGTTCCTCCCACACTGTATCGTAAAGGATCACAATTGACAATGATGGTTGCAATGTTTCCAAATCCGACAACTCCCGTCCCACCATTGACAGAACATGTCTGAGCTGGAAGTGTTGGTTGGGTGAGAATGGAGACAGTAAAATTTTGACCCGTCACAAGTTTTGCATCAAATTCATAGTCACCATCTGAATTGATTGTGAGAGAAGAAAGGCTTGAGTTTAATTCTAATCTAAGACCTGAACCAACTTGTCCAGAAACCCTCACCGTGACACTGAAGGGGCCAGTGTTGAGAAGGCTACGTAGTTGCAAAAAGTCAGAGACTGATTGCATCACACTTTTCGAAATTGTAGGAATGCATGCCCCGAAGAGGAGAAAAACGAATAAAATTGAATTCCTCAAAAATCTAATGAACATAACTCTACCACTCTACTAATAATAACAATTGATGGAAGTGTAAATTGTCATTTTCTTTCCAACAAAAAGGAGAAAATCAGTCATATTCTTATGGATTTTAGCTTTTCTTATTACATTGGTCTTGCCGGGATCATGGTTTTTGCGATTTCCGGGGCAGCTGCCGCTTTGGAACATAAGGAGCACCACCATGATGTTTTTAGTATCTTTTTTACAGGGTTCATCACAGCCATCGGTGGTGGGACATTACGAGACATCACGTTAGGAAATTATCCAGTTTCATGGGTGAAGGATGAAAATATATTATGGGCTATCTTCTTAGGATTTTTACTCATTATTTTTTTTCCAAAAGTATTAACCAAACTTCGGAACGAACTCTTTTTATTTGATACCTTAGGGATAGGGATATATACGGTACTTGGCACGCGCATTGCCCTAGACCATGGTGTGAATTTTTTTGCATCCGCTTTGCTTGGAATGATATCTGCTATTTTTGGTGGTGTGATCCGAGACACTTTGATGAATGAAGTACCTTTTATTTTTAGAAAAGAAATATACGCTACCGCGTGTTTGGCGGGATCAATTCTTTATTTGATACTCCACCAACTAGGTTGGAATGGAAATCTCAATTTAGTTTTATCAGCAAGTGTTGTTGTCCTCATTCGGATTGTTGCCGTGAGATACAATTTAGGATTACCCAAAATTAAAATCTTTTAATTCAATGTTGAAAAATGTAGCAATATTAGTGAAGAATCGTAAATATTTTTCAGTACTTGTCACAAAAAATTGACTCACCATCTTTTTCCTGTTAAACGCTTGATTTTCTAAATTCATTGCATTCATTGGAGTGAGAGTGTAGACTGTTTATATAGCATTAGGGGATTCCCCACACTCCATTCCAAAGAGGTTTTATGGCTAGTCCAAAAGCTATTGCATTAGAATACAAAAGAGAATTAGGCCTACATACTAATATCGAAGATATCAATCATCCTATTGTCGAAAATTTACCTTTTCATTTTAAATTTTTTCAGATTACAGATGAAGTAGAGAATACATTATTTCAAATTTTAGATCGTTTTTTGTTGCAACTTGACCTAATCATTGTTAGGGACTCTGTGCTTGCTGCTATGAAAGAAACGGTAACCAATGCGATCAAAGCGAATGCAAAACGTGTATTTTTTAAAAACAGTGCCAATGACATTTCAAACGAAAAAGAATACGAAACAATCATCAATCAGTTTAAATCTACTTACATTGAAAATCGTGATGAGATCGAAGAATCTCTTCAAAAGAATAATTATGGAGTATTTGTTTCATTTATCCATAATAGAAGTTTGATGCGAATTCGCATCATGAATAATGTCCAACTCACACCGATAGAAGCACAAAGAATTAAAGAACGAATTTCGAAGGCAAAAAATTATAAAGATCTAGCTGATGCCTTTATGGATATGTCAAACGAACAAGAAGGTGCAGGACTCGGACTCATCATGACTCTAATGATGTTAAAAAATGATGGTTTAGGGGAGTCTGCATTTAAATTTGAATCCAGCGAAAACAAAACTGTATTTATGATTGATATTCCTGCAAAAGTTTCCAAGGAAAATCAACAATTAGAAAAAATAGACCATATCCTTTCTCAAATTGATCATTTACCAACATTTCCAAAATCCATTAAAGACATCCAAGATGCCATTGATAAACCCAATTCAAGTATTGGGACCATAGCTGAAATGATCAAACGTGACATTGCTTTGTCTGCAAATATACTCAAACTTTCAAACTCTGCTGCTTTTCGACGGGGAGGAAGGGTGGAAAGTTTGGATCGTGCCATCCAATTGATCGGCTTAAAAGAACTTCAAACTCTTTTATACAGTCTTGCAACCAAACAAATGTTGGAGGATAAGTTTCCAGCATTTACAACAATTTGGGAAAAATCAAACGAGTCAGCATTTTATTGTAAGTCAATTGGCCAAAGGATGGAATTAAATAAATCTGACCTTAGTAACCTGATCGCAGCATCCTTATTACACGATATTGGTGAAATTTTATTATTATCTTTTGATAAAGACCACATGAATAAGATCAAAACGTTTTCCACTACGCGAGAAATTGCATCAACTATCAGTATGGAAGAATCTGCAATTGGTATCACGCATTCTAAGTTAGGTGCTATGGTAGGAGAAAAATGGGGATTCCCAATTTTATACACTAAGGCAATGGAATACCACCATCGACCTTTACTTGTCGATGACGTGTACTCGGATATTATTTATCCAATTTACCTCAGTGATATGATGATTGCGATCAATTCAAAAGAAGCAAAATCTTCTGAAATACCAACGGAAATTTTAAAAATTTGTAAGTTTCAATCAAAAGCTGAATTCGATTCTTTTAGAACAAAAATAAAAGAACAATTCTTTTCGTATTAAGTATTATTTAATAAAAAAACTTACAAACTTTTTTCGATTCATAAAGTATTCATTTATTCTTTTGATTTTTTGTAAGACGCATATCGTTTTTCAAATTCTTGAAACCTAGGAATGGAAACGGCCACAACATAGGATTGGTTAGGGTTGTTTTTGATAAAATCTTGGTGGTAACCTTCAGCTTGGTAGAATGATTTTAGTTCTTGGAATTCAGTTACAATTTCCGATTTCCATATCATTTTTGATTTGATTTCATTTCTGATTTCAGTTGCTATTTTCAATTCTTCTTTATCGGAATAAAATAAAATAGACCGATATGAGGATCCAACATCTGGTCCTTGTTTATCTTTGGTTGTAGGATCGTGAGAAAGAAAAAAGATTCTGCATAGTTCCGCATAACTAATCTTTGATGGATCATATAAAACATACACCGATTCTGCATGGCCTGTGGTTTCTGTATTTACAGATTCATAAGTAGGGTTATTTGTATGACCACCAGCATATCCAGAAATGACATCGATAACACCAGGAATGGATTCAAAAATATGTTCCGAACACCAAAAACACCCTTCGGCAAATACAGCAATTTTTTGACCAGATTTTGCGATGATAGGTACTGATTCTACTTTAGAAGATTGTGTGACAGGGCCACAAAAGGTGATAACAAAAGAGATAATCCCAATTGCAGAATATAGGGAAATATTTTTAAAGCGTATACGATCCATTCCAAACATGTTCATTAGATTGTGTTTCCATTGGATTTGTTTGGAAATTAATGGAACAAATGTAATTTAGAGAGGGGTTACGTCTTTTTCAGTTGGAAATTCTTCCTTTGTTGGATTGATATCATTCCTCCCTCCTCGGTAGATAAAAATTCGATCATTGCCTGTAAATCGAGCCATCGGTTTGTGAAACTTTTGTTTCAGGAAGTATCCTAAAAGAACTGCGCTAAGAGAAAGGTATAGTGTGTTTTGAGATGGATTTGTGGAATATACAAAAAAATAGGATCCACATAAAATGAACGATTGGCTAACAAACCAAACCATGGTGCGGTTTTTTAAAAACGATATCCAACCAACTTCAGAGACTTGGTTACGTATGCCTTGGACAAAAATTCCGATGATGGGAATTCGAAGTAAAATTCCCAAAAATCCGATGATCACTACGATGATTAATGATAACCAAAGTGAAGTAAAAATTAAATTCCACCAGAAAAGGAACTCCATAGGTGGGAATACGACCTCTGGGAATGGAATTCCGTTGATCAAAAATCGAGACAAAAACCAAAAAAGTGCGAAATAAAAACCGAACACGATTGAATGGAAAAAGGACTTCTATGTTAAGGCAAACATATTTTTTTAAAAAAGTTATTTTGGAAAAAATACCATTTTGAGTCCTACTATGACTGTAAAGATCCCGAAAAAACGAGATAAAACTGTTGTGTCGATTTTGGATGCCGCTCCAGCTCCAAAAACACTCCCTAAAATAAATCCAACACTAATGAGTGCTGCTGCAAATAAATTAGTTTCACCTCTCGTATAATAGATGTAAGCTGCTACGATTCCAATGGGCGGAACCATTGCAGCAAGAGTTGTCCCTTGTGCAAGTTTTTGATTAAAATCAAAAAAATAAACCAAAGCAGGAACAAGGAGAATCCCTCCACCGATACCAACCAATCCTCCTAAAATTCCTGCTCCGATTCCCAACAGTAAAAATAAAATTCCTACACTCATACGATTTTCCCACATGCCCGATTTGCTGGAACTGCTTCATGGATTTTTTTGGGTTCGGGTAAGTTCAAATTATCCATAATGGACTTAAATTCTTGAAGTGTTCGGTTGGCTATCCTTGGGTTCCACTTTTTTTCCTCACCAATGCTAGAAGATACGAATCCTTTGTAATCATGACCCGGAAAAACAATGGTTTCATCCGGCAATTGGAATAGTTTATTTGTTATGGAATGATACAAAGATTCTGCACTCCCCCCTTGGAAATCAGTTCGTCCGCAACCTCTAACGAGTAAAGTATCTCCTGTAAACACGTATTTGCCATTTAATACTAATGAAATGGAACATGGTGTATGGCCAGGAGTGTGTAATACTAAAAAATCTAATTTCCCAATTTGGAATTGATCATTGTCTTTTAATAATTTTGTCGCACAGGTAGCTCCTGCTAAATTGGGAGCATAGTTTTCACAACCTGTTTTTTCTCTTAACTCTCCTGCAGCTGTGATGTGGTCTGCATGCATATGTGTTTCAATCGTTGCTACTAATTGTAAGTGCATTGAGTTGATGAATTGTAGGTCTCTTTCCCAATTTTCAAGAACTGGATCGATGAGTACGGCTTGATTCGAAGTATTGTCGATTACGAGATATGTCCAAGTTCCTGATTCAAAATCGTAAAGTGGTTTGATATCAATTCCAAAGTTTTTGTCCATTTTGTTCATAGTGATCGGATCCCTCTTTGTTCGTAAATTTTATTTTAGAAGGCATAATACCATACCCCCTATGGTATATAGTTTTTCTTGACTGATTTCCCTGCAAGGAAAAATTGGAAAAAGAGGTAAATATGAAAACATTTGTATTAGTGGGAGTGGTTCTTGGAATCCTCTTTGTTTTCGTAAAGAAAATCCAATCAAAAGGGGACAAACAAATGGTACAAGAATGGATCCAAGCTGGGGCAGTTGTCGTAGATGTGAGGACTAAGTCAGAATTTTCAGAAGGTCATTTTCCTGGAGCAATCAACATCCCAGTGGATGTATTGCCAACGGAACTTGGGTCATTGAAAAACAAAGATTCCAAAATCATTGTGTATTGCCGGTCAGGGGCTAGAAGTGAGAGAGCAAAACAAATTTTAACTGCAAAGGGTTACTCTTCTGTTATCAATGCAGGGGGACTCAGTGATATGCCAAATTCCCGATAAACAAATCATATACCTACACCAATTGGGCTTTTTGCCTTAAATTGGTGTAGTAAATATAAGTCTGACAATTTGGTTTGTGATTCACTAGACAATTCTATGAATTCGGCACCAACACTATAAATGTTCTCACCAATTTTTTGTTTTCTGATTACTTTGATTTTTGCATTAATTTCATGAGTGGATTCAGATTCACGAAGTAAAACAGGAATTGAATCATTTAATGATAAATCGTCTTCAGTTTCGAAAGCAATTCCAGTAATGGAAATATTTTTTGAAATCGAACGCACTGTTTTATTTGGGAGAACACAAAACAATTCTAAGTTTGCTTCAAAACGTAAACTGCTTCTTTTTTCGTTTGAATAAACCACGATTTGATTTTTCCCAGAATCTTTTGCTGTATACAAAGCCCGATCTGCAAAGTCATACATGTCTTCACAACGATTCACTTTTTCAGGAAAGGAAACAAGACCACCACTGATGGTGACTGGTTTTCCGCTGATTTGAATGGAACGGCAAGCTTCTAATAATTTTTCAGATGCTTTTAATGCTTGTACTTCATTTGATTGTGGAAAAATAATAGCAAATTCTTCTCCACCGATTCGACAGGCTGTGTCTTCCATTCTTAGGCTTGTGGAAATTTTATTTGATACTTGTTTTAAGATTTCATCTCCCATTAAATGTCCGTAAGTATCATTGATTTTTTTAAAGTCATCTATATCGATGACAAGTAAGGAAAGATTTTGTTGATAACGTGTAGATTGTTTAAACTCACGAACTAAAGCTGTTTCAAAATGCCTACGATTGTAAAGTTTAGTCAGTTCATCTACCAAGATGAGTTTTTCAGTCTCAGAAAATAATCTGAGTTCAATGATTTTTGGATTTTTAATTTTTTGGTTCTGACTCGTGAAATAATCTAATAAGGCAACTCGAAATCCAACAGGTCTTCCTAAACATTCTGAAAGTTTAATTTTGTTAAGTAACACATCATCCCAAATTTCTTTTGATTCTGATTCTGGAATATCAAGCGATGTTAATACTTTGAGGATCGATGAGTAAAGTTGTGTTTCTGAAAAATTGGGAAACAAGTTGGTTTGTAATTTTTGAATGAGTAAATTTTCATTGCACGGATCTTCTTCTAAAAGATCTATGATGGTATCTTCGATACGTTGGCCATTCAGAGGCCTTGGAGATGGTTGGGATTTGATCATTTCCGATTTCACTTGTTGTAGAAATTTATTGCCAATTTCACAAAAATCTAGAAGGATTCTATGTTGTAAAGACAGGTTTTAGGTAAGAACTAAATTCAGACTCCTCTAAATCCCTAAACTACATTGAGTTGTTTTGCTTGTGTGTGGATTTCGTTAATTTCCTCGTAGAGGAGTTCCACAGAATCTGCTAATTTTTGGGTGGTTTCATCGATGACAGAGATGGCTCGGTTGATCTCTTTGCTTCCAGACATCTGTTCTTGGGCAATGATTCCAATTTGTTCCGATAATACATGGAGTTCTGAAAATGTATCTCTTAGTTTTTGGTTCAGAACTTCTTGTTCGGTAACATGTCCTTCTAATCCAAGGATTTCACTTTCGATTCTGAGTAATTCCGTATTTTGGTTTTCGACCTGCGATTTGACTTCTTTTGAATAACGAGTCCCTTCATTAATTTTTAACCCCGCATCCTTTACAATTTTTGCAATTGTACCGGCATTTGATTGGGACCTCTCTGCTAATTTTGCTACTTCTTGTGCCACAACAGCAAATCCTCTTCCATGTTCGCCAGCTCTCGCGGCTTCAATTGATGCATTTAATGCCAGTAAGTTGGTTTGGTCTGCAATTTCTGACATCATTTGATTGATCTCTTCCACTTTTGAGAATGCTTGGTTTAGTTCCGAATAAATAACATTTAATTCTTCAGAAGATGTTTTTACTTTTTTACTAAAATCTGCAGAAATGCTAACATCCTTTGCAATTAACATTGTTTTGGATTTTACATTTTCACTAAGATTCTGTAGAGATAAAAAATTCTGATCTACTATTTTAACTCGTTTGACTTGGTCTTCCACCAAATTTGCGGAACTTATTGCAGATGATGAAAGTTCTTCTACTGAAGCTGAGATTTCCTCAACAGAAGCTGCTTGGTTTTGGGATTGGTTATGAAGTACATCAGACATTGATTGTAATTTTTCTACTGAAAGTGCTAATGTGTTCGCTGATTTTTCTAACTGTGTTGATTTATTTGTGATAAATGTTTGTTTTTCTAAACTTTCTTTTAATTTGGATTTTAAGTCAGTTTGCATTTCTCTCATCAAAGAAACTACATACCGTAAACTAAAAATAACCCCGAAAAAAAATATGATTTTTTGGATCTCTGTCGTTACGATGATATGGTTTGCTCGGATCATATCAGGGAAAGGTTTGGGGATAAAAACAGAACCAAGTTTGTGTGATAAAAAAATTCCGCCAATATACACACTAGTGGAAATTATACCAACGGCCATTACCAATTTTGTTTCGAATAAAAAACTCGAATAAATGGCAATGAATATAAAAATAATATAAAAAATACCAGTGCTTAATGTGTTACTTGCATCTAACTTTGTATAATTATTGTAGATATCTAGGTAGAAGAAACATAATATAATAATTAAATCAATAAATATGATTGATGCTGCCATTCTCCTTGAAATTTCTTTTTCTTTTTTCAATAAATATCCTGGGATTACTGCATTGGCTAAAAATATCAAAGATCCAATTAAATTCGGAATAAAACTTTTTGTGGCATAGTTGGATGCCACTCCTAACAAAAAGATGATCCCTAATCCGTATTTGGTAAAAACGATGAGCGATATTCCTTTGCGAAATAAAGTTCTTTCAAATTTCTGAATTTCATCCGTTTCGATAGCCATATTCCTTCCTCATACTAACAGACGAAAATTACTCTGTAGAATTGAATGCACAACGGATGGAATGATGGAATTCTAATTTTGTCTAGGAAGAAATCATACAAAAGACAGGAATGATTCGTAGTTCTCCTGAAGTCTGGAGATTAAAATTGTGTTTTTAGAACCGATTGAGAACAGATCAGGGATTTCCTAAGAAATCCCTGGGAATTTAAAATCATTCTGATATTCGAATTCAGTTTTGGAATACTTACTGAGTGATTAATGTTTCTAAAATCATTTTCTCAATGACTTGTCCACCTCGTTCGTTTAGATGAATCGCATCAGTCAAGTAATAATACCCGTTAGCATCTCCTAAATCATTCCAAGAGTAGGTGGTTGAATAATACTTTAGAATGGTCCAATACATACTCCAAGTGTTTTGGACGTATGGAGTTTTTTTATGGTAGTTTATGGAACTTAATCCACTTGTAAGAGTTTCATGAAGTGGTTTGTAGAGAACATTCTCTTTGATTGAAACTTCTTTTGTCAGTTCTGCAAAACGTTTGGATCGCAAAAATGGTAATGAGTTTGGATCTTCCCCTAAGATGGGTGGTGAAAACAAAATCAATTTTGCCTTTGTTTCTTTTTTAATCCGAGTTACAATTTTTGTTAAATTTTGAACAAAACTTTCTTCTGAAACTGGATCTTTCAAATTCCAATGGCTTGCATATCGGTCGTATTCCTCTTTAGATAAAGTTGCTTTTAAGTCATTAGTTCCAATTAGGATAAAAACAAAATCAGGTTGTAAACTCACTACGGAATCAAGTTGTTCGATGATTTGAACGGTTAATCTGCTATTGATTCCTTCATTCACAACCAATGCATCATTCAGTTTTGGATGTTTGCGAATTGATTCAACATAATCATAACTGACTCGACCATGCGTGATACTATCTCCCAAAAAAACAATTTTTGGAGATTTTGATACAGCGCTTACCAAACTTCCTTTTAAATTATTTGAGGGAACTTTAGTTGCTTGGAATACCACACAAGATTGGAAAACAAAGAGTAATAAAAGAATTTGGAGAAATGATCTTTTCATGGGAGAAATCGTATCTTATTTTTTAAATTTGAAAAAGAATAAAATTCTTAGAAACCAAATAATTCTAAGAAGAGATTAGGAATTCCCAAGCATAAACGTATCCAAAATGAATCCATTCAGTTTTGATTGCGTAGATTCAATTGCGAACAAAAAACAAAAAATGGTTTTTTAAAAAATTAAGATTCTAACGGGATATAAATATCTGTAATTCTTTTGATCTCTTCCAATTCAAATGGATTCAAATAACATTCCCAAGGTGGTTTGTTTTTTTGCTTTAATTTATGCATAATACAGTATTGGTTTAATATCCAATCATATATCTTCGGTAAATTTTCATAAGTACCAATGTACCTTACTTGTAAATACTTACCACCTTGTATTGTTTGTTTTCCATATTCTTTCGGAAGAGTTGGATGCGATTCTCCGATAGTAAACCCAAGATCAAATCGCAATTTTTCTTTTGGAGTAATGTCCGGGTCATCTTGTGAAATTCCGATCCATTTATGACTTCCATTTTCTAATTTCCAACTTTTGTACAATGAAAGTAAAGACACCATTTCTTTACTTTTTGGAAGTGGACCAGGTAATGATTCATAACTTCCAATGTGGCGCGTGAAGATGAGAGTAAATGAAGAGATATTTCGTTTGATGAAGTTATGTGGTGAGATACCTTTGGGGTAGGTAATCTTGTAATTTGATTTTGAATTGATTCTTTTTTGGTATTTTTTCCGAAAGATAGATGGTGTGACTCCAATCACACGTTTGAATGCCTTTGTAAATGCTTCGTTTGAGGAAAAACCGGATTCTATCGCAATTTCCAAAATTGGGAAATTAGTTATTTTTAATTCGTATGCGGCTTTTTCGATCCTCAGTCTTTTGATGTAAGATTTTACATTTTCCTTTTGAATTGATTTAAAAAAACGATGGAAATGCCAATCACTATACCCAGTTAAAAAAGCAATTTGGTTGAGACCCAATTCCTTGTCCAATTGGGTTTCTATTTTTTTCCAAACTGGATAAATATTGGCACTCGGATTCACATGACCATTTACTATTCATAAAAATAGAAAGTAAATGGTATTTTTTTAATCATTAATTCATATTTCGTTCTTGTACAATATCAATTCCAATGCCATTGGGATCTACGAGAGTGAAATGGATATCTCCCCATTCCTCTTCCGTCAAAGGAAGATCAATGGGAGCATTTTTTTCTTTCATTTTTTCATACTCAAGTTTTATATTTTTTGTTTCAAAGATAAACCAAATTCCTGAATTTTGATATTGTTTTTGAAAATACGATTTTCTCACCTGTTCTTGGTTTGGTGCCATAATTGCTAGTTCAACCTCAGGTGAATTTGGTAAACAAAGTAAAATAAACCACTCTGTTTCAAATTTTGTCTCTAAATCTAACCAAGTTTGAAAAAACTCTTTCGTTTCTTTTAATTTTTCTGTGATTATACCTGTATGGATTTGTTTGAATGCCATAGTAATCTCCTTTATAAAAAAGAATATAGGCATTTTAAAACAATACTGGATCGTTTTTGCGATTTTAAATTTAAATTTTAAAATTTATTATCCAATATCAATTTAACTTTACATTGGTTTCCTTAAAAAGTCGGAAACAATACATTTCCACAAAGGCTTTGATCACCAGTGTGATGATTGGTCCTGATATTGGAAATTGAAACATCAAAATAAGTGCTCCAAAGTATAAAAACAAAAAAGTAATATAAAATAGAGGAGTGTAATCCCAAATATCCGAAGGATTGTTTTCAACTCCTAATAAATAGCGAAAGGGGACTAACATTTTTTGAAATTGGTTTTGTTTGGGAATTTTTGGAGTGCCAAGAAAAATCGAAGACCATGATTCTTTATATCTTTTATAAGTTTTATTTTCGAAAAAATCAAAAACTTTTGGTAGATACCGATACAATGTAAATAAAAATATACCCCAAATATAATACTGTTCGTTAGGTGATAATGAATTGTATAAGTTTGGAAAATTAAAATTTGTTTCCATTCGGCCTGTAGTCGCTACACTCAAAAATAACTCGATCATCATATAAAAGAAGAAATTAAAACCTAATAATAAAGTGACCATACAAGTTAAGGCGATGAATAAAATCCCACCAAAGAATGGAATGAATAAAAAATAAAAGATTTTGCCAATAATCGGTTTAGGGATTTCCAAATCTTGTAAACCCATTCCTTTACTTGGTTGGATGGCTGCATAAACTGCAGTTACAAACAACCGAATCATCCCAAAGCCAAAAACAAAGTATAACTCTGGATAAAGGGCAATCATGATATTTTGAGGTTTTGAAGTAAAAATCCATAAACCAAGAAGAGGAGTTAAGTCTGCAAAAAAATCAGACCATTCACGTTTTGTCCAAGGGAGTAGGCAAAGTAGAAAATCCTTCATAAATCGAAGTATGTAAATGGATAAATTATTGATTTCAATTCAAAAATTGTCTGAACTTTTTGAATTATTTTTTTAGATTGGGAGTGATACTAAGAAAGTTGTTTTCCCTGGTATTGAATTTACTTCGATATGACCATTGTGTTTTTGAATCACCCTTCTGACAATATCCAATCCTAGTCCACTGCCTTCACCTAATTCTTTTGTGGTGAAAAATGGTTCAAAGATTCTGTCTTTGATTTCTTCTTTGATGCCACATCCATTATCTTCGATGGAGACCTGGACCCAATTTTTTCCATCCATTTGTTCTTTTTGATTTCGAATTGAAATGGTAAGAATTCCTTTGTATGACATGGCTTGGATGGCATTGAATATTAAATTTGTCCATACCTGAATTAAATCATCGGGGTAACAGTACATTTCAATAGGAGAATCGGGGTAATTCCGAATCACTTCGATTCCAGATTTTATCTGACTGTTGTAAAGAATTAATACTGTTTCAATATTTGAGATAAGGTCGGTATAGGTTTTTTCTCCATGTTTATCAAAATGAGAAAAGTTTTTGAGTGCATATAAAATTTTCGATACACGTTGGATGGATTCGAGAATTGAATTTAAATTTTGTGTAGTATGAATGTATTCCATACCAAAATTGAAAAAATCAGGAAAATCTTCTTCATGACATAAATGTTCTATAATCGGTAAACTATTTTGTACACCTAAATCGACAACTTCTTCCGATACATATTCAGAAATATCACAACCAAGTGTTTCTAGTTTTTCTCGGATTATTTTTTTTTGCCTTCTGGCTTCAGATCCATGTATTTGATTGCGTTTTAAAAACGAAGTAACCATCCAGTGGAAATACAATTCACGTTTTTCTTTTGGTTTGGTCGATAAAAGTTGGATGATTTTTTCTTGGTTAACGATTTGGGATTTTATATTTTCTAGAATCAGTTGGCTTGAAGCTTGGATCGCTCCCATTGGGTTATTAATTTCATGAGCAATCCCTGCAATCAATTGTCCAAGGGAAGCCATTTTTTCATTTTGGATTAATTGCGATTGTGTTTGTTTTAATTCTTCAAGAGTTTTTTCTAATTCAAATTTCTGAGAGATAATGAGATTGTTTTTTTCTTTGATTTCCCTGAGAGCTTCTTTGATGGATTCGGCTTCATTGATGAGGGTCAAATCAATAAAAGATAAAATAAACTTACCTTCATCGATTTCTTTTTTATTTACTTGAATTGGAATTAGAGTTCCATCTTTTTTAATTCCTTCTAATGAAAAACTTTTTTCTTTGTTTTCCAATCCGTTCCAAAGTGGGTCTGCGATGATTTCATCAACTGAAACTGTATGAATGGACTCATATCCAAATAGTTTTTTGAAAGCAAGGTTTGCATCCAAAATTGTATCACCTTCTGTGATGATGATAGCCTCACTTGCGAAATTATAAAAATTGCGAAACCTTTCTTCTTTACTTTGCAATTTTGATTCGAATTCAAATTTTGCAGAAACGTTTTCTAAAACACCCACTTGTCTTGTTGAAGTTGTTGGGTCATGACCCACAAATGTCCCTCTATCTTCGATAGGAATGTAAGTGTTGTCTTTTTTTCTAATCCGATAAAATGCATGGTATGGGCTTCTTGTACCAATTGCATCTGCTAATAATTCTTTTGTAAACATTCGGTCATCTGGGTGGATGAGAGCTAACCATCCTTCTATATCCAAATGATTGAATTCTTCTATTTCGTATCCTAATACAGATTTGATTGCACCATCCCAAGTGATTTTATCAAGTCTCAAATCATAATCATAAATAATAAGTCCAGTTTGGTTTGCAACTTTATGGAAACGTGCTTCGTTTTCTAATAGAGCTATTCTTTTTTTTCTTGTATCATCAATGTCCTCAATACTTCCAATGATGATAGGTCCATTTGATTCGGATAAAATTGACTTTCCTTGAACCCTGACCCAAAGATTTGGATTTCCATTAATTTCCAATTCTAAATCAAATGGTGAGAATTCCATTTTTGCTTTGATGAGAGCACTATTTAAAATACTTTGACTTTCTTCCGTGAAGAAATTGATAAGTGATTGGATGGTTGGAATAAACTGATTTGGATTCACTTTGAGCAAATAATATAAATCTGGTGTCCAAAACATTTCATTCGAAACAATGGTCCATTCCCATACTCCTGATTTGGAAATCCTTCTGATCTCCTCACTTAGTTCGTTCTGTTTTTTGAGTTGGAATTCAATGAATTTTGTATTGGTAATATCTTGTGCGACACCTAAAACCTCAGTAGGTATACCATTTTCATCAAAAGAAAAGTTTGTTTCCCATACACGGAACCAATGTATGTTACCGTTTTTATGAAAGACACGAAAGTCTAAAACATAGATTTCTGTATTCTTTTCTTCTAACATTTTTTTAGAATGAATGTCGATGAGCGGCAGATCATCTGGATGTAATATGTGTTTGGTCAAAAAATCATAATTTATGATTGGTTCTAGTTCGAATCCCAAAAAACTTTCTATACTATTGTTAAGGTACAAAAACTCATCTGTTCTAAGATTCTGAATGTATATGATGGCAGGAAGGGTCTTTGTGACTTTGGTAAGTAGTTTTTCTTTTTCTTCTAATTTCTTTTGGAGCACATTAAATGGCTCTTTTTTTTGAATGACGCCTCTTGCGAATCGTTTTCCATCTTCCGTAATGTAATTATAAAGTTTGATTTCACAAAAAACTTCTTCACCTAAATTGTTCAGGTGAATCCAATCAAATTTGACATTCCCTTTTTTGAATCCTTCTTCTATATAATATACTGCGAGTGTAGCTGATGGTTGGCCATTTGGTTGGAATTTTGGACTGATATCTAATATAGATAAGTGTAATAAATCATTTTTGGTATAACCTAGAATTTCTGTTAGTTTTGCGTTCCCATCGATGAAAAGTTGTGTTTCTAAATCGAAGACAACAACGGCATCTTCATCTTGGTCAAAAAAAGTTTTGTACGCTGTTTGGTCTTTCTCCTTCAAAAGATTTTCCAAATAAGCGATTCTTTGTTTTGCCTCTTCTAAAGTGAGTTCTTCGTTTTCTTTCATTTTGATGGAATGTTCATTATATTTCAACGAAATGGAAATCCTTCAACTCAAAAATTGAATCAAAAATGATTACATTGATAGGTAATAAGAAATTAACTAAAAATATTAGAATATAAAAATTACCAAAATAAACTTTTTGTTTTTTTCGCTGCAATTTTATGAGCTGCGTTGACAAGGCCTACGTGACTATAGGTTTGAGGAAAGTTTCCCCATTGGTTGCCTGAAGTTGATTCTATATCTTCACTGAATAATCCTACGTGATTTGCATGTTGGCAAACAAAATCGAAAAGTTCGATCGCTTCATCTAATCGATCCATAAAAGCTAATGCTTCTATATACCAAAAAGTACATACCAAAAATGTAGTTTCTGGTTTCCCAAAATCATCTTTATGTAGGTAACGATAAATAAAACCTTCTTTTGTTTTTAGTTGAGTTTCAATTGCTCGGATATGGGATTTTGCTTTTTCTGAATTTGGATCTAAATACCCAAGGGTAATTAATTGTAATAAACTTGCATCTAACTCTTTTTTCCCTTGTGCTTGGGTGTAACAACCAAGCTCTTCATCAAAACATTTTTCGATATTCATTGTGGCTTCTCTCATCAAAAAATCAGCTTTGATTGATAGTTCTTTTTCATTTAATTGATTTGCAATTTCCCTCGCTGCTTTTGCTCCTACCCAATGAAATAAATAAGTATAACAATGTTTTTGTGAAAAATTACGAAATTCCCATAAACCTGCATCAGGTTCATCCATCGTAAATTCAATTTGTTCTAGAATATTCTGAATTAAAATTAAGTTATGGTATCTATTTTTTTCAGGGATTCGTTCATCCAAATATAATGGCAGTAGTGACAAAAGAATTTGGCCATAAGCATCATTTTGTTTGTGAGTGTATGCCGAATTTCCAATGCGAACAGGTTTATTGGATCGGTATCCATCTAAAGTCAAAATTTTTTCCTCTAATAAAGGTTCTCCAAAAATACTATATAATGGTTGAAACCTTCCATCCTTTGAGGGTGTAAGATTACTAATATACTGTGAATAGTTCTCTAGTTCCTCAAATTGTCCTAAATTGGTTAACGCCAGTAATGTATAAAATCCATCGCGTAACCAACAATAACGGTAATCCCAATTCCTACCAGAGTTAGGTGATTCAGGTAAACTTGTTGTAGAAGCTGCGATGATAGCACCTGTTTCTTGGAATTGATGGAGTTTCAAACAAAGTGCCGATCGAATTTGTTGTTTTTGAGCGAAATTTGGTATCGTACAATGTTTGACCCAATTTTGCCAATAGTGTTTTGTTTTACCCAACTCTTCTTCTACTGATTCAGGAAAAGACTGTCCTTTTTCAAATGTTTCTGTCAAAGAAAAATAGATAGATTGGTTTAAATGAAATTCTTGTTCTTTTAATATTTGATTTACAGATAAATTTGATTGTAAATAAAATTCAAAGTCTTCAGTAACATAGATGATTTTATTTGAGGAAACTTTTGGTAATAATTTATGATTACCATAATGATATGTTGGACTCAGCTGAATTTTAAACTTTATATCTCCCGATAAAGGAATTAACTTTCTATATAAATTTCTTTCGTAATATAAAATCCCATTTTGGTAATATCTGGGAGCAAAATCGATAACAGCATACGAACCTGTTTCAGTTTGAATTTCGGTCCTAAGTATATTTGTGTTTTCTAAATAAAATTGTGATGTGGAAATGATTTTTGAATTTGGTTGGATTGAAAAACTACCACAATTTTTATCTAATAAAGAACCAAAAATTGGCGAACTATCAAAATTAGGCCAACACAGCCAAACAATTGTAGCCGTTTTGTCAATATGAGCTATATAACTTCCGTTACCTATGATTCCAGTATCGTATTTGTGAAACATCTTTTTATACCTATGTTAAATGTTTGATTAAATTTTGAATCCAAGTATGAACATCATCCGTGTTCTGAAATCGATACTTTGCGATCGTTTCTGATTTACCAATTTTTACGGTGATCGAATGATCTGGCAATTCACGAAACATATCTTCATCTGTCGTATCATCTCCAAAGGCAAAGGTTTCCCATTTCATATCAGGAAGAATTTTCATCGCAGCTTTTCCTTTTCCTGTGCCATATTCTCTGACTTCGATGATTTTATTCCCTCTTTGGACAAAAAATCCACTATTAGATGATATTTGTGAAAGTTCGTCTAACATCTCTCTGGCGGCATTGAGTCCGATGTCTGGATCCGCATTTCGGAAATGCCATACCAAAGAATATTCCTTTTCTTCCGTAAATGATCCAGGTACACGTTTAGTAAATTCATCTAAATGCATTTTGATTTCCTTTTTCCAATCCAAATGTGAATGAAATAAAGAAGTCCATTCAGGTTCTAAGGGAGCTTTATGCCAAGCTCCGTGTTCTGCGACCAAATGCAGAGATAAACCACTGAAAATTGATTCTAAAAATTTCCGATCCCTTCCGCTAATAATGGCAATCGATACATTAGAAATTTGAGATAGTTTGGTGATGGATGTGATCAGTTCTTTTGTGGGAACTGCCAAATGTGGTAGCGATTGGAATGGAACCAAAGTGCCATCATAATCGAATATTATAAATATTGGTTGTTTGGATTTCGGTAACAAAAGTTCAGAATTTGGAGAAATGGATTTTGTTTGGAAATTTTGATTCCGTTTGGCGGTTTCTTCCGTTTCTAGATAAATTTTATTTGCCCATTCCATCACTGAATTTTCTCTTAAACGAGAAATCATCATTTGATTTCTTGTTAAAATTTCTGTTTCATCCATTTCAATTGCTTCTTTAATTGCATTCGCCATACCACTTAAGTCATTGGGGTTGACGAGGATTGCTTCCGGTAATTCTGCGGAAGCACCTGCCATTTCACTTAATACCAACATTCCATTTCTTTGAGAGACTAAAAATTCTTTTGCCACTAAATTCATTCCATCTCGAAAGGGAGTGACAAGCATCACATGTGTATTTTTATACAAAGGGACCAATTCTTCAAATGGGAATCCTTTGTATTGGTATAAAATTGGTGTCCAATCTAAAGTTCCAAAACTTCCATTAATAGCACCCACCTTTTCATCGATGGCTCGTTTCATGGATTGGTAGGAGGAAACGTCGGTTCTGGAAGGAACTAAAACCAAAACTAGTTTACATCGTTTGATCCAGTTTGGATTTTGTTTTAAAAATAATTCAAAGGCGTTTAACCGTTGTAATACACCTTTTGTGTAATCAAGACGATCTACAGAAAGGATTTGTTTTAAGTTTTTGTGATTGGTATTGATTTGATTCGCAATTGTATCACATTCTTTTGAATTTGCATACTTGGAGAATTGTTCTACATTGATTCCCATCGGGAAAGCAGCAGTTTTTGTTAGATGGTTTTGGAAATAAATGATGCCTCGTTCGTTTTCAATTCCTAAACAACGTAGGAGTGATCTGAGAAAGTATTGTGTATAACTTTGTGTATGGAATCCAATGAGATCGGCACCAAGTAATCCCTTTAAGATCTTGGTTCGGAACCTTTCTGGTAACAAACGAAAGATCTCAAATGTAGGAAAAGGAATGTGTAAGAAAAATGACAAAAGAATATTAGGAAATTCGTTTCTTAATATCCCTGGCAATAAAAACAAATGATAGTCGTGAACCCAAACCCAATCCCCTGGTTGGTAAATGGATCGAATTGTTTTTGCGAACTCTTCATTCGCTTCTTCATAAGCAGCAAAGGTAACATCAGAATACTCACAATTTGCTGTAAAATAATGAAATAATGGCCAAATGGTTTTATTACAAAAACCATTATAAAAGGAATCAGCTAACTTTTGTTTTAAGAAAACAGGAATTGTTCCATGTTCCTGTAACATTTTTTTAACATAAAGATTTTGTTCTTTTTCGGGTATTGATTTACCAGGCCAGCCTAGCCATAATACTTCATGACCTTGTGATTTCCAATGTGAAAGAAAACTGGAAAGACCTGTGGCAAGTCCTCCAACATTCGGAGTTCCATCCCACTGGACTGG
The DNA here is from genome assembly GCF_040833965.1 of Leptospira sp. WS39.C2. Lineage (NCBI taxonomy): Bacteria > Pseudomonadati > Spirochaetota > Leptospiria > Leptospirales > Leptospiraceae > Leptospira > Leptospira iowaensis. The sequence goes on along the minus strand of NZ_CP162142.1, from coordinate 2,814,012 downwards.
TAACCTGTTGGATACGAGGATCAGTCTCATGTTCCTTATTGGATCATGATAAAATTTGAAGGCAAGGGATTTTCTATAAAAAAATTAACAAAACAATTCGATATAAAATGATTATAATCATATTAGACTATTGAATGATACAAATGTTCGCAATAAATTTGGTTTTTATTGTTTAATGTAACAAGGCGAATTGTGTGTTTGGTTTTTTGTGATTTGGTGATATTGGAACATTGCCAATTTGTATTTTGATATGATGATTCTTTTTGTAAGAGTTTCATATAACAAGTGTCACAGAATTGTCTTCAGTAAGAAAAAAGTATAAAACAAAATTCTATCCATTTAAAAAATGTATTTGTGTGTTTGTGTTTTTCGATAAAGGTAATGATACTTTTGTAAATAGGAAGAAACAAATGATGAAACAAACTCTGGTCCTTTCTGTTGTGATGCTTTTATTTGGGAATTGTGTTGGGGATTTATTCTTTGATACAAAAAATGAACTTGATACATCGAAAATTCCAAGAGAGGAAGCCTTTCGAAAGTTCAGTGCGGCACTCCTCTTCAAAAAGTCAATTTGTCTGGAAGCCTCCGATTTTTATCTTTTATCCGCTGGGTATTTTACCACAAGGCGTTCGTTAGGATGTACTGGTTCTAAAACAACTGATAAGTCTCAGAAAACATTACAGAGTTGTGCTTCTCTTTCGGGTTATGTGGAAAAAAAAGATATGGATGTTTGTGTTGGAGAGGTGTTGTTTTTCCCTTGTGATCAGTTTGATCAAAATAAACCGAGGATTTTTCAATTGAACTTCCCCGTTTGCCGTGGGTTATTTGGGCCTGGTGGGAGTTCTGGGAATACAATTTAAAGGGGAAAAAAGTAATGAATTTTTAGAAATAAAATGAACGAAGAAAACTTCGTATATGTCTAAAGAGGGATGATTTGGTCTGTTCTGATCTTGGTCTCATATTCTTATGAATCATTTTTTACGTACAAATAGAATTGTTCGAGTATGTCACTTAATCTTCCTTCTAGTTCTTTTTTCGAATACGATCTATGCTGAAGGAAAGGGAAGGGATTCTCAAAACAAAAATGAATTGTTACAGGAAGAATTGGATGATGTGGAGAAAAAAGAGGACTCGGTTACTATAGAAGTCACGCATGAGATTACCAATGACTTTGTTTGGCGAGGGCAAAGTTTTTCAGGAGATTATATTTCTCGTCGGGACAATCTACCATATAAAAGTATTTCAGAAGCCTATACCTATGTTCCTGTTGCTCGAATCTCACATCATAGCGGATTTTTTTTTGAATTAGAAGCAAACATTGCATTAAAAGGTAGAGGGGATCGAGATTCGGACCAAAGGATACAAACCTATCCTGGTGGAAATCAAATCGATTTAAATCGGTGGACTGGTAAATTTTTAACAAATCCAAATGACAACACCAATTATTATGATCCGTCTAACGCAGTTTATTCGGAAAACTGCGATCCTTCTTTGGCGAATGATCCTTTTGCAAATCCATGTGCAATCACTCCAGCACAAATCAAAACTTATTCCGAAAGGAACGGACTTGGGAGAACCGATGGACTCTTTACTACCTTTGCCTATGAAATGGAAACAAGAAGATTTGGAACATTCACAGTAGGGTCTTGGTGGTATTTTAAAAAAGATCGCTCATCTAAAAATACTTGGAATGAATATTTTATTTGGTGGGAGATGCCATGGTTAAAACAATCTTTGAATCCAACGATACAATCTTTTAAACAAACTTCTGCAAATACGCAAGCGGGTTATTCAAGCCATTATTCCTCTTTTTCCTTGGGTCATCATTTTATGAAAGAAAAGGAAGTTTCTTTTGAATGGACAACTAGTTTCGGTTATGTTTGGGTGAACAATCCCGATTCACAAAAATCAGGTTTAAACGATATAACTTCATCGATCAAGTTTTTCTGGAATCAAATTTTCCTTTCCTTCAATCATGCGCATAGACCAGAGATTCATTTATACGATAATGATAAAATTTACTTTGTGAATTCTGAAACAAATCGAATGCCCACCAATCTTTCGGAACGGGATGGAATGACTGCCGATCCTTCCCAGTTATTTGGAATTCGCGATGAACTAGTCAGAAGTGCGATCAACCAAATGGATACAACTGATTTGGTTCAAGTTTGGGCCTTAAACAAAATCCAAAGTCAAATGATTCCACGAAATTTATTTTGGTTTGGAATTGGAATGAATCAGACTTTCTAATCTACCAAGTTGGAAGAAAAAGGGCAGTGGATCCCACAAGCGCCCCGGATCGACCGAGCGCCCTCGCCTGTGGAGAGCCGGAAATGTGCGCCCGAAAAAAAGGTTTTTGCCTAAGTTTTTTTGAAATTACTGACGAACCCATTGGAAATCCAATGGGAATCTCTTTTCAATGCCTTGAAATTCCTTTCCCCTTGACAATCTGCCCAAATGCCAAATTCTGACAGGAAAGCTTGATAAAGGTGCTTTTTGATGAACAAAACCCAGATGGGGAACCTACTTTTGGTACTTTTTTTGGGACTGATGGCGGGAGCTGTGGCAGGAGTGGTCCTTGACCGACTGTTTGGCACAACCTATCTCTCTCGGTTTTTGTTCGAATCACCTGTATCATTAGAGCTTTACATAATTAAAGTCGAGTTCCAGCTAACCCCTGCAAGTATCGTTGGTCTTGTAGCGTCTGGATATCTCGCACTAAAAAAGGGGTAAGTATGTCAGTAATTTCCATGAAAAGTCTGCTAGAAGCAGGCGTACACTTCGGTCACCAAACACGTCGTTGGAACCCAAAAATGAGTCCTTATGTTTATACGGCTCGTAACGGGATCCACATCATCGACCTCCAAAAGACAGTTCAAAAAACAAAAGAAGCTTATGATGCTTTGAAAAAGTTAACTGGCCAAGGAAAAAAAGTTCTTTTTGTAGGAACTAAAAAACAAGCTCGTGGTGCCATCGAAAGAGCAGCACAAGCGTGCAGTATGTACTATGTATCTAACCGTTGGTTAGGTGGGCTTCTCACAAACTGGAACACAGTTAAGAAGTCAATTGCTCGTTTGAAACGACTTGAGCAAATGGAAGAGAACAACTCTTTCGAACAAGAAGCTCGTACTAAAAAAGAAGCACTATCCCTCAAACGTGAGTTAGAAAAACTCCGCCAGACACTTGGTGGGATTAAGGATATGGCAGTTGTGCCTGAGATCCTTTTTGTAATTGATCCTAAAAAAGAAGAAATCGCTGTGAAAGAAGCGAAAAAACTTGGTTTAAAAGTTTTTGCTGTGATTGATACAAACTGTGATCCAGAGCCAATCGATTACCCAATTCCAGGTAACGATGATGCAATCCGTGCGATTTCGTTATTCCTTGATACTATGGCAAATGCAGTTCTTGAAGGAACAGGTGGTGAAGTCATCCAAACGAATTTTGCTGAAGATATGGACGCAGAACAACTTGCACTTGAATACCAAGGTGAGTATGATGAGTCCGGAAAATTCATTATGGACGATGAACTTCCTCCAGTAGCAAAAGACATTCCTTTAGATGCAGAAGCAGCAAAAAAAGCAGCTGAAGCTGCAGCAGCAACAGCTACAACTGAGGCTCCGGCAGAAGCAAAACCAGAAGCAGAAGGTAAAGAGTAATGGCAGTTAGCTCCGAACAAATCAAAGACCTCCGCGAACGTACGGGCGCGGGGATGATGGACTGCAAAAAAGCCCTCGAAGAAAAGGGTGGCGATATTGAAAAAGCAGTCACTTATTTAAGAGAAAAAGGTTTAGCGAAAGCTGCAAAACGTGCAGGTCGCGAAACTGGTGAAGGTAAGGTCATCGCTTACATTCACGGAACAGGAAAAACAGGAGTTCTCGTTGAGCTCAACTGTGAAACTGATTTCGTTGCGAATAATGAAGCGTTTGAAGCTCTTGGAAAAGAGATCGCTCTTCAAATCACTGCGATGAATCCTTTGTATGTAAACGAAGAATCCATTCCTAAATCTGAAATTGAGAACGAAATGAACGTACAAAAAGCTCTTCTTGAAAAAGAAGGGAAAAAAGCGGATCAAATCGAAAAAATCCTTCCTGGTAAAATGAAAAAATACTACGAAGAGATTTGTCTCATCCACCAAAAATCAATTCGTGACAACTCCAAAACCATCAATGACCTTCTACAAGAAGCCATTGCAAAATTTGGAGAGAACATTACTGTTGGTAGGTTCTCGAGGTTCCAAGTAGGTGGGAACTAGTCCGCGTTTCAAACGCATCCTCATTAAAATCTCCGGCGAGGCTCTCGCCGGTGAGGGTGAACTTGGTATTGATACCAACAAAACATTCTCACTTGCCGGACAAATCAAAGAAGTACATGACTTAGGTCTAGAAGTGGCTGTGGTTGTTGGCGGTGGAAATATGATCCGCGGCGAAACCTTAGCAAAGTCTGGAATGGACCGTGCCACTGCCGATTATATGGGTATGCTTGGTACCATCATGAATGGACTCGCCTTACAGGATGCATGTGAAAAACAAGGGATGTTTACCCGAGTTCTTTCCGCCATCGAAATGAAATCTGTTGCTGAACCTTATATTCGAAGACGTGCTGTTCGCCATTTAGAAAAAAATCGTGTGATTATTTTTGCTGGTGGAACAGGGAATCCTTATTTCACAACAGACACAACGGCATCCTTACGTGCTGTGGAAGTGGGTTGCGAAGTGATTTTAAAGGCAACTAAGGTTGACGGTGTGTATACGGCCGATCCTAAAAAAGATCCAGATGCAAAACGTTACCTACAAGTTTCTTTTATGGAGTCCATCAAACACCGGTTAAAGGTTATGGATTCAACAGCACTCAGTCTATGTATGGATAATAATATGCCAATCATAGTGTTTGATATTTTTAAAGCTGGTAATTTAAGAAAATTAATCGATGGGGAAACAATTGGTACATTGATTTCCAATTCAGAGGAAGTGATTCTAGATGGTAGATGAAATTATAAAATCCATGCAGTCCAAAATGGACAAAACAGTAGAAGCTCTAAAAAAAGACTTTGGAACCATTCGTACGGGAAAAGCAAATCCGATGATGGTGGAAGATGTTCGTGTGGACTACTACGGTACACTCACACCTTTAAACCAACTTGGAAAAATTGCCTGCCCTGAACCACGTGTGATTCTCATCACTCCTTTTGAAAAAGGAATGCTAAAAGACATTGAAAAAGCAATTTTTGCAGCAAGTCTTGGTCTCACACCAAATAACGACGGTTCTAGCATTCGTATCAATATCCCGGAACTAACAGGGGAAAGACGAAAAGAACTTGCGAAAGTGGTGAAACAAAAAGCGGAAGAAAAAAAAGTTGCGATTCGTAACATCCGCCGTGATGCCAATGATGAATTAAAAAAACACCAATCTGAAATGTCCCAAGATGAAGTCAAAGGCCACCAAGATAAAATCCAAAAAATTACGGATTCTTATATTGCAAAATTGGGAGATTTAGAAAAGGAAAAAGAAAAAGAGATCACTACTCTTTAATTTCCTATGAAGTTGAACTCAATCCCTTCCCACATTGCTGTCATCATGGACGGAAATGGCAGGTGGGCGGAAAACCAAGGGAAAAAAAGGACCGAGGGCCACAGAGAAGGGGCAAATGCGATTGATCGCCTTCTCGATGTGGCTTTGGAATACAAAATCCCGAACATCTCCCTTTATGCTTTCTCCACTGAAAACTGGAAACGTCCTATTACCGAAATCCAGGCCATTTTTGGTCTGTTAGTTGAGTTTATTGAAACTCGTCTTGATACCATCCATGCCAAAGGGATTCGGATCCACCACAGTGGTGCAAGGAACAAACTGTCTAAAACGGTTTTATCTAAAATTGACCATGCCATGGCCGTGACTAAAAAAAACAAAAAACTCACAGCTAACTTTTGTTTGAACTATGGTGGTCATGAAGAAATTTTAAGTAATTTTTCTCGTGTGATGGCTGCACGGAAGGCCAAAAAAGAACCTTTGGACAAAGCCATTTCCCCCAAAGAATTTGAAAAATATTTGTATACATCACCTTTACCACCCGTAGATTTATTGATCAGAACTGCGGGAGAACAAAGGATTTCTAACTTTCTTTTATGGCAAAGTGCATACGCAGAAATGTATTTTACGAGTACACTTTGGCCGGACTTTGGAAGGACCTCACTTGAGGAAGCTCTTCTGTTTTTTGATTCCCGAAAACGAAAATTTGGTGGTTTGTTATGAGTGAAACGACACTCCGTGTTCTGTCTGCAATTGTTTTAACTTTTGTTTATGTGTTTATGATCTTCCATAGTTCATGGTACTACATTGAATTTTATACATTTGGTGTGGTGATGATTTACCTGGGACTTAAAGAGTTGTATGCGTTTTGCAAAACAGAAGAATCAAAACCATTTTTTGGAACGGGATTACTATTCTCCCTTTTGATTTTTACTGTCTATTACATCCAATTTCTGGGATTACAGTTTGAAGTGACACCTCCTGGTTTTGTTTTGGAACTATCCAAAATTCTAAGAGAAGGTTTCCACCCCATTCCTTTTTTACTCGTGGCTCTTTCCATCACGGTTTGGATTTTACAAATTCTAAAACGGCCGTTAGATGGAGCATTGTTTTCTGTCGGTGGAACCATGCTTGGTCCCATCTACATCGCCATCCCAATTGGTCATTTTTTACTTTTACTTGCCCTTCCGTTTGGAACTTATTACATCTTTCTTGTCTCTGTGATCACGTTTATGAGTGATGCGGGTGCGTATTTTGGTGGTCGTTGGTTTGGAAAACACCCAGCGGGCTTAAAAATCTCTCCGAAAAAAACTTGGGAAGGTTATGTGACAGGGAACCTAACGGCTGTCACTGGAGCACAAGTCCTCAATGTGGCTTGGGAGCATTTTAGTGGTGTCAAATTGCCAGTTGGGATTGTCGAAACCATTCTATTGTCCTTTGTGATCTCTGTGATTTCTGTAATGGGTGATTTGGCTGAGTCAGCTATGAAACGTGATGCCAAAATCAAAGATTCCGGAAGTCTCATCCCTGGACACGGTGGGGTATTGGACTTAGCAGATGCCCTTCTTTTCACGGTGCCTGCGATTTATTATTATTTTCTCTTCAAAGGTTTCCTCGGATTCCCTGTCTGAAAGAAAGACTCGGATCTGTCTAAACAATATATGGTAGGTGTCTCGGTATTAGGAATTTCAGGTTCTGTTGGCTCTTCCACGGTGAAGGTGCTCAGGCAATTCCGAGACCAGTTTTCCTTACGTAGTTTTTCCGTTCACTCCAATTGGGAAACGGCGAAGGCCCTCATTTCAGAATTTTCACCCGAAGTGGTTTGTATCACCGATCCCAAGTTAGTGGGTCAGTTTGGGGATCATTTTGGTTCCACAAAGATTTTGTATGGAGACCATTCTCTTACTGACTTAGTCAAATTGTCTTCCGTGGATGTAGTTGTAACCGCTGTGGTTGGGGCAAGGGGAGTCCTTCCTACCATTGCGGCCATTGAAGCAGGCAAAAAAATTGCCATTGCCAATAAAGAAACACTTGTTACCTTTGGGCCTCTCATCAATCGTTTGGTGGCAAAACACAAAACACTCATGGTGCCAGTGGATTCCGAACACAATGCACTATTCCAACTCATAAACAGGGAAACCCGTTCCAATATCCGAGCGATTACCCTCACTGCCTCAGGCGGGAGTTTTCGCACTCTTCCCATCGAAGAGTTAGAACATGTGTCCGTAAAACAGGCGCTAAACCATCCAACTTGGTCGATGGGTCCGAAAATCACTGTGGATTCAGCAGGGCTTATCAATAAGGGTCTCGAAGTCATCGAAGCACATTTTCTCTTTGGGTTTTCGTATGACGAAATTGAGGTGGTGATCCACCCGCAGTCATTGACTCACGGGATCATTGAAACAAGAGACGGGGCTTGTTTGCAATACACAAGCCACCCCGATATGGTGTATCCCATCGCTCATTCCTTATTTTATCCAAATCCAACACCACAAATGCTCATTGAACGAAAACCTTCCACTTGGAAAACTTTGGAATTTTTCCCACCAGATACCAAACGTTATCCGGGACTCACACTCGCCTACCAAGCGGGGAAAGCAGGTGGAGTGGCAGCTTGTATCTTTAATGCAGCAAACGAAGAAGCTGTGGCACTATTTTTAGAAGAAAAAATTTCTTTTACGACAATTCCAAGGCTCATTGAGTCTGCCTTAAACCAAGTCAAAAATGAATTTCCAGAGTCCCTTGAAGGGTATTTGGAAAAAGACAAAGAAACACGTAATTTGATCCAATCTGAATTTTTAAAAGGGGGAGTGACTACATGATCGTATTAATACTCGGCGCTGTATTCATGTTAGCTGTATCGATTTTTATCCATGAATTGGGGCACCTCTTATGTGGGAAACTGGTAGGTGTGGAAGCACGTATTTTTTCGTTAGGTTATGGGAAGGGGATTTGGAAAAAACGGATTGGAAAAACCATCTACCAAATCACAGCCATTCCAATAGGTGGATATGTTTTATTTCGTGGTGATGATTATAGCAAAACCAAAAAACCAAAACAAGGGGATTTACTTGCGACTCCACCACTTCGTCGTATGGTGCCTGTCCTTGGAGGTCCATTCGCCAATTTAGTGTTAGGTTTTTTCTTGTTATTTATTTTAGAACTTTCGGGAGACAGCCCTTCTTCGAACCGTATCTTTATTGAAGATGCAAATAAAGTTTCAAGTCCTGCTTACAATGCAGGCCTTCGCACTGGAGACAAGATTCTATCCATTAATGGAAAACCCACAGAAAGTTTTGAAGATATTTTTACCAATGTGAGTTTAACATCGGGTGATCCCATCCAAGTGACTTACAAACGAGAAAACGAAACAAAGACAGTCGAAATCGTTCCTAACTTATATTCTGCTGGTGGGCACCCTACGATTGGGGTGATGCCGTTTGGAGAAAGAAGAGTGGTGGCTACCTTTACTTATGGGGAACAAATCAGCCACTTTATGGCCAATCTTTTAGATAAAGAAGATAAATCTTCTGTGTACTTCCAAGAAAAAATTGAAGAACGAAAAGAAGAGATTCCAGAAGAACTCCTCAAACAACATGAAATTGCAGAACGGGAAAAATCACTCCGACGACGAGCTCTCTCTTTTTTGAAAGATGGAGATATGATTTTAACTGTGGCGGGTGTGGATGTTCATACCGTGCCTGAATTACAAACAGAACTTGGAAAACACCAAGGAAAAACCATTCCTGTCGAAGTGGAACGTAAAACCTATCCACTTCTGACACCTTGGGCAAAAGAAAAAGTAACCATCCAAATCCCTGTCTTAGGTGCGAATGTGTATGAATTTTGGGATATCGAACATCCAAAATTCCCTGAATTAGGAATTCCTTATTTTCGATTGGATAGTTATGATGCGGAGATTGAAAACCGACTTTCCAATCTAAAAATCCAAAACCAAATGTTTACGTCTGCGGATGCATTCACTTCCTATTTAAAAACCAATGGTGGTAAAAAAGAAATTTGGATCGGCAATATGAAATACATTGCGGATGTGAATTTGAAACCGATTGGTCTTCTTGGTTTTCGTGCTTCCATGAAATTTGAGGCCGAAAAATTACAAAAAGATTCTACTGTTTATTCATCGCTTCTCGGTGCAGGGAACAAAGTATACGAAAATGTATCCACTACTTTAAAAGGAATTGGGATGTTATTTTCTGGACTGTTGTCTCCAAAAGAAAATTTGTCGGGTCCAATTGGGATTGTGCAGATTGCTGGGATCAGTTTGGAATATGGTTGGGTCACCTACCTTGACTTTGTTGCTAAAATTTCATTGGCGCTAATGGTGATGAACTTACTTCCCATTCCTATGGCTGACGGCGGACACATTGTACTCTATGCTTATGAAGCGATCACAGGAAGACCACTTCCGAGGAAAGCCATTGAAGCCATCTTTCGATTGGGATTTTTCTTTCTCATTGGACTTGGACTCTATGTTTCCTTCAATGATGTGATGCGTATTTTTTAAAAACCAAACTTTGTATTGTTAGATTGTAAATCATAAAGAGAAAAAAGAAATGAAAGCTAGTTCCTATTTAATTCCTACTGCCAAAGAAGACCCACAAGATGCAGTGGTCGCGTCTCATAAATTGATGATGCGCGCAGGCCTTATCCGTAAGTCTGCAGCAGGTCTGTATTCCTATTTACCACTTGGGTTACGTGTACTTCGTAAGATTGAAAGCATTGTTAGAAAAGAAATGGACGGGGCAGGTGCTTTGGAATTCCAACTTCCCATCTTAACTCCAAGTGAAATTTGGAAAGAATCAGGTCGTTGGGACAAAATGGGGAAAGAGATGTTTCGTTTGAAAGACCGCCATGACAACGAAAGTTGCCTTGGTCCCACACATGAAGAATCGTTTTGTGTGCTCGTAAAACCTATGGTTCGTTCTTACAAAGACCTTCCGATCAATGTGTATCAAATTCATACCAAGTTCCGAGATGAAATCCGTCCAAGGTTTGGTGTGATTCGTTCGCGTGAGTTTACCATGAAGGATGCATATTCCTTTCATTTAGATGATGAATCCTTAGACAAAACCTACCAAACAATGCGTAAAACATATCGTAGGATTTTTGCTGGGATGGGGCTCTCGACAATTCCTGTCCAAGCGGACTCAGGGAATATGGGTGGTTCCGCATCGGAAGAGTTTATGGTGGTGTCGCCGATTGGAGAAGAAACTCTCACAATTTGTCCTTCTTGCCATTATTCTGGAAATATTGAAAAAACCCCTGTCATCGCTAAAAAAAATGCAGCCAAACAAGCATTTAATGGTAACGGAAAACTTTCTACTCCAGCGAAAAAGTCCATCGCAGAAGTTGCAGAGTTTTTAAACACAAATGAAGAGAATCTTCTAAAAGCTGTGGCACTCGTTGCCGATGGGCAATTTGTCCTCGTCTTTTTAGAAGGGGACCGCGAGCTAAACGAAAACAAATTAAAAAACCATTTGGGTTGTAATGAACTAAGGCCGATGGGTCCAGCCGAAATGGAAAAACTCGGACTTGTTCCAGGTTTTATCGGACCAGGTTTTCCAAAATCAGAATCACTTAAAATCTTCGTAGATGCTCTCATTGATTGGAATTTTGCCTACATTGCTGGTGCAAATGAAATTGACCACCACGTAGCGGGTGTTCAACTCTCTTTCTTTTTCAAAGAGGAGGAAGTAACAAAGATCGATGTCTCCCAAGCAAAAGTAGGTGACCCTTGTCCTTCATGCGGAACTGATTTAACGGCAGAGAAGGGGATCGAAGTTGGTCACATCTTCAAATTAGGCCAAAAGTATTCCAAAGCGTTTGACATCACTGTTCTCAATGACAAAGGAAAAGCAACAACCACAACTATGGGTTGTTATGGAATTGGTGTGAACCGCTGTATGGCAACTGTCATCGAACAATGTAATGACGAAAAAGGAATTTTTTGGCCAGTCTCCATAGCACCGTTTACTGTTTGTTTGGTGAGTATTGCCAAAAATCCAGATGATATCGCAAAAATTGAATCCATCTACAAGGCACTTGTCGCCGCTGGAATTGAAGTCTTGTGGGATGACCGTGACCTTGGTCCCGGATTCAAATTTAAAGATTCTGAACTAATTGGATTCCCTATCCGAATCACATTAGGAAAAGGGTTTTTGGAGAAAAATGAGATCACGATTCTTGATCGTAAGTCTATGGTGGAAGAGACCATTCCTTTTACGACAAACGAAGATTTAATTTCGAACCTACAGAAAAAAATCACAAACCTTGAAGAAGCCATCCAAAAGGATGTAACTCTCGCAGGAACATGAACTTTTTCTGAGAATTTTTTTGAAGAAGCAAGGATCTTGTAGATAAAAATCGGCCTACGTGATAAACAGAGGTCATTGGGTGGCGGGTGGATAACCCCACCCAGTTCGATTAGGGCGGGGAAATCTTCGTAAAAATCCCCCACCTCCCCCATAAGAAGCAGTTTTCATATTCACCTATCCCGCTATCTTAGGATATATGGGCAAAAACCAACCTGGATATTTTGGAGAATTTGGTGGCAGATACGCACCAGAAATTCTAACTGAGGCTCTCGAAGAGCTTGAATCCACCTATCAAAAGTTAAAGAAAAGTAAAAAGTTCAAAAAAGAATTAGAGTTTTACTTAAGCAATTATGTCGGAAGACCTAGTCCTTTAACTTACGCAGAACGTCTCACCAAACATTGGGGAGGTGCACGTATCTGGTTGAAACGAGAAGATTTAAATCATACTGGCGCTCATAAAATTAATAATGCCATCGGACAAGCGTTAATCGCAAAATTCATGGGCAAAAAACGAATTATTGCAGAAACTGGTGCAGGCCAACACGGTCTTGCTACAGCAACAGTCGGTGCTATGTTTGGAATGGAAACTGTCGTATATATGGGGGCAGTGGACGTTGAAAGACAAAATCTCAATGCAAAAAAAATTGAGATGTTAGGTGCAAAAATTTTACCTGTGACAGCTGGGGAAGCCACACTTAAAGAAGCAACAAGTGAAGCCATGCGCGACTGGGCCCTCAATGTATCTACAACGCATTACATAGTTGGGTCTGCAATTGGTCCTCACCCTTTTCCAACGATTGTTCGTGATTTACAAGCCGTGATTGGTAAAGAAGCAAGGTCTCAATTCAAAAAACACAATCATAAACTTCCGCATGCCATCGTTGCTTGTGTGGGAGGTGGTTCCAATGCAATCGGAATGTTCCATGCTTTTCTAAAAGACAAAAATGTTGCTATTTATGGTGCGGAAGCTGGTGGGCTTGGTCCTAAACCTGGCGAACATTCTGCTACATTGACTTATGGTAAAACGGGTTTTTTACATGGAACAAAAACTCTCATCATCCAAGATGAAGCTGGCCAAATTGTTCCTGCTCATTCTGTTTCAGCAGGACTTGATTATCCAGGTGTGGGACCAGAACATGCATTTCTTTCGCAAACAAAACGTGTGGATTACCGCATGGTGACAGACGAACAAGCATTAGATTGCTTTTTGGAAGTGACACGAGTGGAAGGGATCATCCCTGCTTTAGAAACAGCACATGCCTTTCATGTGGCACGTGATGTGGCAAAAGATTTAGGGAAAAAGAAAGACCTCATCATTTGCCTGTCTGGTCGTGGAGATAAGGATGTTACAGAAGTGCTCCGTTTGTTAGGTGAGAGAAGTAAATGAGTAAAATTAAAGATCTATTTGAAAGTGGGAAAATTAAATCCGCATTTATCCCTTATTTTACTTTGGGTGATCCAAATTATAATGATTCGATTGAGTTTGGAAAAACCATTTTAGACAATGGAGCTGATATCTTAGAACTTGGGATTCCTTTTTCAGATCCTGTTGCCGATGGTCCGGTGATCCAAAGGGCCGTGGCACGATCTTTAAAAAACAAATTTTCCTTTGATGAGATTTTCCGAGTCACAAAAGAAATCCACGAACATAAAAAAGATACCCCTCTTGTGTATCTTACTTACTTCAATCCTATCTTTCATTGTGGGATCTTGAAATTTTTAGACCAAGCAAAAGAAGCAGGTGTAGTAGGACTTGTCATACCCGACCTTCCTTTTGATACAAAAGAAAGTGAAACTCTTTTCCAAGAATTAAGAAAGAGGGATATGGATCTCATCCACTTGGTCACACCAGCTTCGACAAAAAAACGAATTGAAGCACTGAAAAAAACCTCCACCGGTTTTATTTACTATGTTACGTCCTTTGGAGTGACTGGGGAACGCCGAGAATTCTCTGTGGACCTTCAAGAAAGAATCCGTTTTCTGAAAGATACCATCCAACTTCCCATTTGTGCTGGGTTTGGGATCTCCACTCCAGACCAAGCAGGCCAAATTTCTGGGTATGCAGATGGAATCATCATTGGTTCTGCCATCCAAAGGATTATCGAAGAGAATGGGCACGATTTTCCGAAAGCCAAACAAAGTTTGGCAGAGTACATCGCAAAGATTCGGGTTGCCATTCCCTAAATTTTTTTCCCAAATCACTCAAAAACATTTGAGTCTCTTTAAAAAATCCGAGAAAATGGTCGGAAATTCCTAAACGAATAAAGAGGCTCTATGTCCGACAAAGAATCAAAATCGCTTTCGATTTTGGATTACCTAAGTGTTGCCGTTGCCACACTTGGATCACTTGGTGTGATCGTTTCTGTTGTGATGACAGGATGGGTATACGAATATTCCTTCCTAATCGGTGGCATGCTTTTACTGCTCACTTCATCCTACTTTGTATATAAAATCATTGAAAAAGTTTCGAAGGACAAACAAAAGTCAGGTGCCATCTGGTTGTCCTATGTAATCGCTATTTTTATGTATACGATGGTAAACACATTCCAACCATTAAAAGAGTTGGAAGAAAATTCCATTTCATTTCGATTCCAATTTTTGCGTGGTACCAACACTAAAACAGAAAGTGAAGGGGACACGGGCAGGATCGAATACATACAGTACCAACCTCCAGCAAAAGCAAGAAAAGATATCAACATCATTGGTATCACAACTGAATCTCTCGAAAAACTACAAGGAACTTGGCCTCTACCTTGGAGTTATTATGCGGATATCATTGAAACATTTAAAGATTCGAACAACATTCTGATGTTCGATATTTTCTTCGTGGATTATAAACCTGGTCAAACGGAAGAGATGGTCTCTGCATTGCAAAAAAATCGCAATGTCCTCTTTGACTACCCTATGGAAGTCAGTGCGGAATCCAAAGAAGCGGTTCTCAATCTTGAGAAACGAATAGATATCTTAAGAAAATATCAAATTACTAATGTCATTGATGAAAACGATGGTGGTATCTCTTGGGTAAAATTCCCACAACCACCGATCGAACCCATTGGTGATTTATCTGCGGGGCTTGGTTTTGCGAACGTAAAAAAAGACGAATCTGGTCTAAACCGAAAGATGCCTCTTGTGGTTAAGGTTTATAATTCTGGACGTGACCGTGAAACTGAATATTTCCCTTCTATCGATTTACTCATTGTTTGCCAATACTATGGTATCAATGTTCAAAAAGATGTAGAAGTCAATATGGGACATTACGTAAAACTCAAAAACATCCCAAACAAAATCATTCGTGAATTCAATGTGAAGGCACGTAAGTTTGAAGAACGTGATGTAATGCATATCCCGAATGAAAATAGGGAAGTTGTGATTCCTATCGATTGGGAAGGACAAATGGAAATCAATTTTGTGGGTGGAAGGTATTCATTCAAACAAAATGAAATTTTCGAAGTCACAAATGATTGGAATCCTGAGTTACTCGAAGCAAACCAAATCAATAACAAAATTTTCCTAGTGGCAATGTACTACGCAACTGGTCGTGGGGCATCGAAAGACTCCCACTTATCTCCGTTTGGTGATATGTCAGGGATTGAACACCACGCTCACGCGGTCAATACTATCCTTAACCAAGACTTTTTATCCACTATGCCAAACTGGGGAATTTTTCTCATTTATGTGGGTCTTGGTGTGATGATTGGATTTTTACAACCAAGAGTGAAAACCCATATTGGTTTTGCGATTATGTTAACGCAATTATTGTTATATGTGATTGCTGCTTTGTATATTTTCCAAGCATTCAACCTCATCACTGTTTTACCTTCAGTGACAATCGAACAAATCGTAGTTTTCGTAGCCATAATTGGATTTAGGATTTTAACAGAAGAAGAAAACGTAAAATACATCAGACAAACCTTCTCTAAATTCGTATCCAAAGACGTTGTGGATGAACTACTCAAACACCCGGACAATTTAGCACTTGGTGGATCCAAACGAGAAATCACGATATTTTTCTCTGACGTTCGTGGGTTTACCACAATTTCAGAACAATTAGGTCCAGAAGATTTGGTGAAATTACTGAACGAATACCTATCTGCGATGACGGATCTTATCATTGAATACAAAGGAACCATCGATAAGTATATGGGTGATGCGATTATGGCATTCTGGGGAGCCCCGGTTCCACTCGAGGATCATGCATATTACGCATGTGTTGCTGCACTTGCACAGCTCGACCACTTAAAAGTACTCCAACAAAAATGGGCAGAACGAAATGTTCCAGTGATCGACATAGGTTGTGGTCTGAACTCTGGCCCTGCTGTCGTAGGAAACATGGGATCATCCCACAGGATGGAATACACATGTATGGGAGATACCATCAACTTGGGATCCCGATTGGAAGGCTCCAATAAAATGTACACCACAAATATCATCATCTCAGAATACACTTACGAAAAAGTGAAAGACCGAGTTGTGACAAGAGAACTTGATTTGGTGCGTGTAAAAGGAAAAACCCAACCTGTTCGGATTTACGAATTGCTTGGAATCACAAACCCAGAAGATATGGAGAAAATGAAGCGGCCACTCCAAAAGGCGGCAACATGAAGTTTCAATGCCATCGTACCCTTATCTTGACAAAATCAATTTTCCAGAAGACCTTAGATCCCTAAAGGAATCAGAACTCCCTGCCGTCTGCCGAGACGTCAGGGAATACATCATTGACACCCTCTCCGATGTGGGAGGGCATTTTGCTAGTAACCTCGGAGTCGTTGAACTCACAGTTGCCCTCCATTATGTTTTCCAAACCCCTAAAGACAAAATCATCTGGGACGTAGGCCACCAAACTTATCCTCATAAAATCCTAACTGGTCGAAAAAAAGAACTTCCAACCGTTCGCAAATGGTTAGGACTCTCTGGTTTTCCGAAACGCGAAGAATCTAATTATGATTTGTACAACACGGGACATGCAGGTACCTCTATTTCCCAAGCATTAGGGGAAGCTTGTGCCCGTGATCTAATGGGTGAGAATTATAAAGTAGCAGCTGTGATTGGAGATGCCTCCATTGCCACAGGGATGGCACTTGAAGCAATGAACCATGGTGGGCATATCAAACCCAATATGCTTGTCATCTTAAATGACAACTACATGTCCATATCCAAAAACGTTGGTTCCATCTCCAATTATCTCAATCGAATCATTTCTTCTCAAGTTTATAACAAAGGGAAAACTGCAATTTATAGTTTTTTAAAATGGATTCCACTTATTGGTCCCGCTTTACAAGCGTTAGCCCATAATATGGAGACTTCGTTCAAACATTTTATGATGAGGCCTGGTGGACTTTTTGAAGATTTAGGTTTTACTTATTTTGGTCCGATTGACGGACACGATGTGAATCGTGTTGTCCAAATGTTACAAAACCTATCCAAAATCCAAGGCCCGATCCTTCTCCATGTCCTGACTCAAAAAGGGAAAGGATACAAACCAGCAGAAGCTGATCCGATCAAATACCATGGTGTGACACCATTTAACAAAGAGTCAGGGAAGATGGCATCCGCTGATTCTAATAAAATTGGTCTCTCTAAAATCGTTGGAAAAACTCTTATCGATTTAACCAACAAAGACAAACGAATTGCGGTCATCACTCCTGCAATGATTGAAGGATCTGGACTCCGCGATTACCAGGAAACCTATCCAAACCATACATTTGATGTTGGTATCGCCGAACAACACTCCGTCGCCTTTGCAGGTGCCATGACGAATGGTGGTGCGATTCCATTTATGTGTATATATTCTACATTTTTAACAAGAGCAATGGACCAATTGGTGGAAGATGTAGCCCTTATGAATTTACCGGTTCGTTTTGTCATTGATCGAGCTGGAATTGTGGGACCCGATGGTGAGACCCACCAAGGTTTGTCTGACTTAGGATACTTAGCAGGTCTTCCCAATATGGACATTATGGTCCCAAGTTCAGCACAGGATATCATTGATAGCCTTCATTTTATGAAAGATTACTTTGAACATCCCATAGCCATTCGTTTTCCGAAAGACAACGGCGACTTACGAGAGTTAAAGTTTGAGTCACCAAACCAAATTACAAAGGGTAAAGCAAGGCTTGTGTCTGATGAAGGTAACGATTTACTTATTTTATCTGTCGGATTTATGTTGCCAATTGCCAGACAAGTGGCTCAGAGCTTAAAGACAAAAGGGATTTCCACAACAGTGATCGATCTTTTTTGGTTACGCCCTTATGATACTGAACTGGTTCATAAATTCATTGAAAAAACCAAACAATTCGTGATTTTAGATGAAAGTTACCTACATGCTGGTGCTTCAGGTTATCTTTTGAACGAAATTCCAAACACTCTCATTGGTAAGTTCTTAAAAACTTTTGCCCTTCCATTGGAACCAATCCACCACGGGGAAAGAAACCAGATTTTAGAACACTACCGTTTGACCGCTTCCCAAATTGCGGAAGATTTACTGCCCAGTTTGCAAAAATAAAAAATAAGTTTTCAAGGAGATTTTTAAGGTTTCCGAGAATGAAAGAAAACAGGTGAGGATCTCTTTGTCTTCAAGTTCTTTCCAACTTTCTTTAGATTTAGCAAAAGACCATTTTAAAATCGGTGATTTAGATCGTGCCGAATTCCAACTTCGTTCCAGTTTAGAATTGGAAGAATCAGAGGAAGCCTATTTTTACTTGGGACTTGTCCAAAACGCTCTTGGATTATGGAGTGATGCATTGGCTTCCTATTATAAGGCCGTTAGTTTAGACCATGAATATGGAAATCCATGTAACGAAATTGGCGTTTTACTCCTCCGAATGGGGAATGACAAAGAAGCCGTGTATTGGTTAAAAAAATCTGTCCGATGTGAACGAAATGATGCTCCACACATTTCTTACTTTAATCTCGCAACTCTCTATAAACTTTGGAACCGTCCGGAAAGGTCATTACAATACCTTCACAAAGCACTTTCCTTAAAAAAAGACTTTTTAGAAGCGAATGAACTTTGGCGGGAAATTAAAGCTGACGAAGAAGGCGCAACTTCCAATTAACTGTAGTCAGTGGGGAGGGGAACGTTTACCTCTCCCTCATAGATGGGAATTTGCATTTTCACTCCCTTCCAGTTTAAAAATGTCTCTCCATTCTCTTCAGATAATAAATCCGACAATTCTTTTGCGGCATTCCAAGTAAAACGGTATTTGATCCTTTCTTCAATAGACCTTAGTCCCAAAATACCACCTTCTTTTGTTTCATAAATTTCAAACTCCCCAAAGGGGTAACTCCGACCATCATCGGTTATGAATACAATCGCTTCGTTTGTGACTTCGACATGCAAAACATGGCAAGGATACCCATCAATTTTTAAATATCCATGTTCGGAAAGTTCACCAAATTTATTTTCGATATATACACCTTTAGTATTTCCATGGAGATTATTACGAAAGTAGGTGAGAATTTCTTCTTTATCAATGGGATTTTCACGAAAGATCCATTCGTCGGATGGAGAGATATAAATTTCAGAATCAAATTTTCTAGGCATAAGTTTATTTGTACCGGAACGCATAACCTTTCCAATATGGTAGGTTAGATTGTTGGAGATAAGAATGTGTGGTCCTTCCTTTTTGGTCCATCGTTTGCACAGCAAGGTTATCAATGGATGTTTGGCTTTTTTCGGTCATCCAAACCCCATCAATCTTACGTTGGAACATATCTTTTTTCAATCGGGGTTCATAGTCTTCCCAGGATAAGTCTTCGGTGTTCCTGATCATTACCTCCCCGACGATTTTAAAGAGTTTTTTGGGCCTTTCTCTGAGGATCTCCACATCCTGCCAGGAAGTTACCTTATAACGGTGATCATTTGGTCGAAAGTCGGGCTCTGGGATAAAATCCACAGAAGAACAACCAAAAAAGATCAAAGACAATAGAATTGGGTAAAAATTGAACCGCATTTTATACCTTAGACAAAAATATGCTATACATTGGTAGAATTGCCATAGGATAAGCAATACAAAGATTTAGGCACCAAGCTTTCATGGAAGAAACAGACATCGGGAAACGCAAACGGGAAAATGTACTCAAAATTGGTTACTCTACCTTAGATGAAATTGAGGAAAAAGTAAAGGCCTTTCGAGTTATGAACCAAAATGCCGTGAAAAAGCGGTATCTCATCACCCGAGACCCCATTTTGGATCCACAAGGGAAGGTGCTCTTGGCAAAAGCTCAGGAAATTGATGTTTCTGCTGCCAAACTCCTACGGAGGCACTTCAAAGGTGCTGATATGTTCAAAGTGTTCCAACCAGACGAAGGACTTGTCATCATTTCTGACATGTCCACGATGGAAGGGGTATCCTTTTCTATGGACATTGTTACCCAAATCATGAACTTGGGTGGTGGAGCTTATGAAGGTTTCATAGACCGTGTGGATAGTTTTGAGGACTTTATTGGCCTACTAAAAAAGAACCTTTTCCCACGAATGATCATCGTTGGTTACCTGCCCAAAGAAAAAATCCAAACAGAAATCATCAATTTTGTAAAAGTGAAACGATTGGACAATTACCTTCGTGCTTTGGAACTTACGCATACAGTTTTCAAACCGACAGCGTATTTCCCAAAAATCAAACAAGTGAACATCTCCCAAGAAGACCCAAAATCTTGGGGACGATTTGTCGTAGAGATTGTCCGCGAATACACTAGACCTTATTTTGTAGAAGAAGTTTAATTAAGACAAAATCATAGCTCGGTTCAACATGGCACCTGCAATGTTTCCTGAATGGACTGCATGTGCCACCGAACGAAACATCGACGCCATATCACCAACAGCATAGACACCAGGAAAATTTGTTTCATATAAATTGGAAACTTCCAAGTGACCACTAGGTAATAATTTACATCCTAAAGATTCAGGTAATTTTGAATGTTGTATCATTTGGACTTTCGCATAGAGAGCTAACATGGGAATTTCTTTGCCGGACTCCAATTGAATCGAAGTTAAATTGCCATCAATATGTTTGAGTGATTTGACTTTATCTGTGACGATACTCACTCCTTCCTTTTTTAGTGCAGACTCTTCATCATAAGAAAATTGAATCGGACCATTTGTAAATAGTGTTAATTCTTTTGACCAATGTTTTAGAAATTTAGCATGTTCGAGTACACCGTTTTCATTCATCCACAACCCTGTTGTTTTACCAACAAATTCATATCCATGGCAATATGGACAATGTATGACAGATTTCCCCCAAGATTCAGCAAAACCTGGAATCTCAGGGAATACATCTTTAAGCCCAGTGGCAAAAATTAGTTTTTCTGTTTGGATTTTCGGAATTCCATCTCCATGCAAAAGAAAACCATTTTCCGATTTATCTATGGATGTGACTTCACCAGACATAGAATGGAAGTTTGGATATTTTGATAAATTAGCGATTGCCTTTTCACGGATAAGACCTGGGCTTGATCCATCATGTGTGATGAAGTTATGTGATGCTGGGGTATTTTGGTTACAAGGTTTCCCGGAATCAATGACCACAATTTTTCTTAGGGAGCGGACAAGGGATAGGGCTGCAGAAAGACCCGAAAAACTCCCTCCGATGATGGCAATGTCAAAAGTTTGAATGGATTCCATAAATGCAACATAATTGCATTTATGGAATCTGGCAAGGATTAAACTTCGTAGAAGGTTAAATTTTCATACAATTCTTTTGGTAAGTTCCCACTCGCATCCATGTACTTTTTGTATTTGTTTTCGAATTCCTTGTGTTGGCGAGTTCGAATGTTTTTAAATCGGTTATGGAGTTCCGCATAGGCTGGTTGTGAGGATACTTTTTCACGGATATTCTTGTGGAAAGGGATATGTCGGTAAAAGATCGAGCGGACCACACGGTTGACACGTTGTACTCCTTCTGCTTCATACCGAATCCATAAAGAATAGTCGTATGCGAATTTGTCACGGTCAGTACGGAACCTTTTGAATTCAGAAGAGATTTTTTCTTTGAGTTCTGGAGAAAGGTCCTTACTTTTTTTATAAAACTGCACATAATCTGTGTAATCTGCCGTGATGGATGGTATTCCTACGTTGTTCCAGTCTGGACCAAGGATGTTTTTGCAGAGTTCCCATCGGAAAGCAGCAATTGCTTCCAACATAAAGGTTTTAAGATCTCCTGTCACAAAATGAGGGATACAAATCCGACCTCTTGATTCTTTTGATCCTGCTCCGCGAAATATAGAAAGGTCTTGCCACATCATAATTTTAGGACCAATGGATGGAACTAAGATAAAATCTGGAATGATTGACCTTTGTATGAATTCGTTTTTGATACCAATATCTTCATTTCGGTATATCACTTCACGATTAAAAGCTGTGTAATCAACTCCTAGTATGTATTGGAGTGCTTTTTCAACATCATCTTTGGAAACAAAACATTTTTCGAGAGGGATTGTAATATGGTATTTTGTTAAGATAGGGAAGTGGCTTGCAATGTTACCTGACGTCAAGCGCACGTTAGGTTCATACATCGAAGAAATCTCAGATCCAAGCCTTGCTTCCCCTGTATCATAATCTGGTGGGATGTCTTTTTCCGATTTGATCCCTGAATCTTTCAGATCCATTTTCAATTTTTCGAAAAAGGTTTGTCCTAGTTCATCCACAGAAGTTGGAACTTCTCTCGAATAAATTTTTTCTAACCAATCAGTTCCATGGTGGATCGGTGCACTTGGGTTCCCACCTGGTTGGTACAATCGTCCTACGAGTTCTACGATATGACCATCATCGAGTAAGGATTCATCAAAGTATCCATACCGTAACATCAGTTCTACGGCCTTTGGAGCTTGTTTTCCTGATTGTAACCATTTGGTAAAAGATTTTTTATATACATCCCAATACGTTTTTGCGATGGTTCTACGGATTTTACGATTGTCTGGTTCAGGATCGAGTGGGTTTTTGAATGATTTGAGTTTTACCATCAATGTGGAGAACTCTTTAACGGCTTCAGGATCCGCTTGTGAATAATTTAGGATTTGGCTTGCAGAGTTGAGAAGTTCCACTTTAAGAGCTTTGGTGTCAATACCTGCGCGAATGGGGTCATTCCCTTGGGCAATGGCTTCTTCTTTATTTTTTTGTGCATTCAGTTCATGGCCGTATTTGTTTGTTAGTTCTAATTGTTTGGATTCGAGTTTGTCCAAACAGTTACCAAGTGATGCATAATTGGTTCCAAAAATTTGTTTGTATTCATCCAAAAGTGATTTGGATTTTTTCAATGCCCACTCAGTGATCGGAAGTAATACGGTGGAAGGGATTGTTGAATAACCAGTATTAAATAAATCTAATGTTAAATTGAATTTTTCAAGGAGTGCATTTTCTCCTACAAACATCGAATTCATCGTTTCGGATAAATCATAAGTTTCTTTGCTGAGTAATTCAAATAATTCACGGTAGGTTTTTACATAACTTTCCGCGGCACTTTGTAAAAGACTAGGATCTGCTTCGAACAAGGCTTGTGAAATTTTAGGATTCACTGATAAAATTTTTCGAATGAAATGGAATTCTGCATCATTCCATTCAATTGATTCGCTATAATCTTTTTCAAAAAATTCGCCGTGGTCTTCTTCTAAAAATGTGATTGTTGGTTTGTCTGGTAACATCCCGCCGTGTTCCTGGAAACCAGCTAAATTGTTTCGGATGAGTTTCATCACTGGATCAATGATGTTTTCATCTCTTGTGATGATTGAGCCTGGTGTGACATCAGAAAAGATGGAAGGGTTTAGTATATAATACACTGCACCTAAATTGTCCATCGTTTGTTCAAATTTTGATGCAAGGCCTTTGATCGACAAAACTCGTTTGTAAAGTTCTCCGATTTCTTTCAGTAAGGTACGAACCGCCATCACTCCCACCGATACCTTTGTTGTGAGAGTTTTTTTTGCATTGGGTTGGTTCATCACATAAGTGGAGACCACACAGGAAGTTTTCGCACGAATAGTATAGGGATAAGGTGTTCCTTCGAGAAGTGCAAAGATTCCAGGAGTTAGATTTGCACCCTCCAAACTATACAAAACAATACTTGTATCACCAAGTGTTGTCTCCACTCGAACAGATCCTTCATGTAGGATGTTCATGGACTGAGAGGCCTTACCTCCAATGAAAAGGACTTCACCTGGATTGACTGGGATCTTTTGGTTATTTTTACTGGTATCTAGAGGCATTTGGTTGTTCGTAAAGGAAACTTAGGTTTCCGACAAACGCTAATAAAGAAGCGCCAAATTGCAAAATACTTTTTAGAAAAATACAACATGTTGAAGCCACAAATCAAATTAAATGCGAAAAAAGAAATTTATGTCCCTGGAGATAAGTCGATCTCTCATCGGTCCGTACTTTTTTGTGCTCTCTCCCAAGGGAAATCCGAAATCCATGGCTTTTTAGAAGGGGAAGACCCTCTGCATACCCTCCATTGTTTTGAATCGATGGGCCTTTCTGTCACTTCCATCGGAAAGGGGAGTTACTCTGTGGTAAGCCCTGGCAAAGGGAATCTCAAATCTCCGAAGACGGTTCTGGATTTTGGGAATGCGGGGACTGGGATCAGGCTCTCTGCAGGACTTCTTTCAGGACTTCCTCAAATCAAAGCGACATTAACAGGTGACGCTTCCCTTTGCAAACGACCCATGGCAAGGATCATGGACCCCTTAAATGAGATGGGTGCAGACATTACTTCTGTGGAAGGTAACAACAGAGCTCCACTTCTCATCCAAGGAAAACAATTAAAAAATTATTCTTACACGAGTAAGATTGCTTCAGCACAGATCAAAAGTGCACTGGTACTTGCGGCTCTTGCTTCGGAGATTTCGATTGAGTATAGAGAATCGGAAGTATCAAGGGACCATACAGAAAATATGATTCGGTTTTTGGGTGGGAATATCGAGCACCATTCGTCTTATCACTTCACAGTAAAACCTCCTTACCAGTTTGAAGGGACAAGGTATGTGATCCCTGGTGATATATCCAGTGCCGCTTTTTATATCGTGTTTGGACTTTGTGTGGGAGGGAGCGAACCTCTCCTCATCAAAAACATTGGACTCAATCCATCTCGGATTGGAATCCTAACTGTTTTACAAAATATGGGTGGAAAAATTGAAATTGTCGCCAAACGCGTGGAATGTGGAGAAGAGATTGGTGACTTACTTGTGTATCCATCGAAATTAAAACGGACAATCATCACAGAAGATTTAATCCCTTCGATCATTGACGAAATTCCTATTTTAACCATTGCAGGTTTATTTTCAGAGGGTGGGTTTCAAATTTCTCATGCCGAAGAACTCCGTGCAAAAGAATCAGATCGAATCCATTCCATGGTTTCTAATTTAGAAAAATTAGGAGTGAAGGTCAATGAAGTAAAGGATGGATATGAATTTGGTGAAACATCTTCGATTCAAAATACAAAAATTGAAACCTTTATGGACCATCGAATCGCAATGAGTTTTGCGATCCTTTCTAAACTTACAGGAGTCGATCTTTCTTTTGATGATACAAGTTGGGTGGATACGAGTTTCCCTGGGTTTTTTGACATCTTAAAATCATTTTGAGATTTGTTTTACCTAATCGATTGAGGGTTCTGTTGAAACGACTGTAGTTATTTTTGAAGTGGGATTTTGAATCTGTAAGATGCGCCACTATCACCATTAAATGAGAGTTCACCTTTAATTTGTTTGGTTAACATAGTAACCAAACTCAAACCAAATCCGTTGTTTTCTGAACTTGTTTGGTTTAGATGAAAACCACTTCCATTGTCACAGATAAGAAGGTGAAAATATCCATCTTCTGACCAAACTTTGATTTGAATTTCCAATTCATGAGAAGTGTTCCGCGCATATTTCAAACTATTTGTCAAAAGTTCGTTTGTAATGATTCCAATCGCTTGTAATTGTTCAGGATTTAGTTTGATGTTTTGAATTTCTGAATTTAATTTTACTGGATAAGGGAATAAAGAAATAATCTCATTCGATAAAGGATCCAAATATTCTTTTAGGAATAAATTTTGGTTAAATTTCCCTGAATATAATTTGTCATACAATAAAGACATGGTTTTAATACGACTGGTTGCTTCTTTCAATGATTGACGGATGGCTTCATTTTCTTGTGAGTTTGCTTGAAGTTCTAAAAGATTGTTTAGTATTGTCATATTGTTTTTAATACGATGGTGAACTTCACGGAGGATCATTTCTTTTTCAGATAGAAGTGCGTTGACTTTTTCTTCCGCGATTTTTCTTTCTGTGACATCGTGTACAATTGAATAAAGGAGAGAGCGATCATGTGTATGAATGGGAGTAGAATATACTTCTACTTGTTTTGTTTCTCCATTTGCTAATTTGTGTGAGAAGGTGAAAAAACTTTTGTTTTCACTTAAGGCCAACATCCTTTCTTTTTTATGGTCATCATGGTTTAAGAGATTGATGAAATCAATATTCATCTTCGTAATTTGTTCGTGTGTGTATCCATAAAATGAAACGGCCGATTCATTCGCATCAATGATGTCACCTGTCAGCGGTTCTACGATTAAAATTACCGATGAGTTTTTTTCAAAGAAGTCTCGGAATCGTTTTTCACTTTCCAGAAGTTTTGTTGATGTGATGGATTTTTCAAAAGCAATGCTCACCAAATCCGCAGTTTCTGATATGATAAAAATATCAAATTCGGTGGGACTTGCAATTTCTCGGTGGTAAATAGCAAAGGTTCCTACAACAATTTCAGAACTGATACGGATTGGTTCTGACCAACAAGAAAGAAGTCCCACTTGTAAGGCAACGTCTTTGTAATTTCGCCACAGTGGGCTTGTATCGATATCTTCCACAATCACCCTACTGCCGGTATAAGCTGCTGTCCCACAAGACCCTGTTTCTGGTCCAATATGAACACCTTCAATCGCATCATTATAAATTTTGGGGAGGGAGGGAGCTGCTCCAATTCTAATTTTTTGGTCTTCGATGAGAACTATCGTACAAATCATCGTTGGATTGAGAGCTTCAATTCCTTTGACGATTTCGTGAAGGAGGGTACTAAGGGGTGAGTTTTTAACGATCTGTTCTAAGACGCCGCTCCGAAAACTTTCAAAGTCAGCAATGCGTTCTGGGTCCAGATTACGATTTCGAATTTTCACGAAAACCCCATCCTTTCTTTTTGATCCTTTGGACGAAAAAAAACATGTCAATCTTAATACATATAGGATTCGTTAGCCTATGTTTGGGCCAAAGAATTCCTATAGACGAAATCAAATCCATCCATAATTTTTGGTATTCTACTTATGAGTTTACATACGATTGAAAACGTAATCGCCATTGATGGGCCTGCCGGTTCCGGAAAAAGTACTCTTGCTCGGATGATCGCAACCAAATTGGGTTATCATTATTTGGATTCTGGAGCTTTTTACCGGGCATTAACGTTTGCTATTTGGGAAAAATTCCAAGAAACAAAAGAAGACGATTCCAAATTTCCTTTTTTTACTGAAAAACTCGCGGATGCAACCATTCTCGAAAAGGACGAAGCAGTGTTTGGTTTCTCCGTCGCAAAAATTCCCGTACACTGTGAACTTTCCTCGAAAGGTGAGAACCTAATGTTCCTCGGAGAAAGAGACATAAGCCATGAAATCCGTGACCCCGAAATCACAAAAAAAATCCGTTACATTGCCCCAAGGCGTGCCTTTCGGGAAATCTTAAACCGCCACATCCGGGAATTTGCAAGGACCCATACTCTTGTCATGGATGGCCGAGACATCGGGACCGAAGTTTTTCCGAAGTCCAAATTTAAATTTTTTCTCACCGCCTCTGTGGAAGTTCGGGCCAAACGCCGATACGAGGAATTAGTGGCAAAAGGCTTCAAAGCCGACCTAAACCACATCAAAGAAGAAATTGAGGCCCGGGACGAGAGTGATACCACCCGTACAGTGGCCCCCCTGAAACAAGCTCCGGACGCAATCCTGATTGACACGAGCACCCTCGACACAGAAACTGTCCTAAATACTATCCTGTCCAAGGTTTCACCCTCTGGGCAAATCTAAGTTTTGTATCCCGGTAACCATTGAATTCAACCAACCCATCCTCCCCCAAAAATGAGACCACTTCCTTCGGCGAATTATTAGAGAAGTGGGAATCGCAGTCACAATCACAAGAACAAGAGAACTCCGCAGGAAAAGGTACCCTGATTGAAGGTACTGTCGTTGATGTCATCGGTGACACTGTTTTCCTTGATATTGGAGAAAAATTAGAAGCTCGTGTTTCTCGTGAAGACTTCTCTGAAACGCCAAAACGTGGTGAGAAAGTCAGTGCGATCATCAAAAAACGGGTCGACGGTTATTGTGTCCTCTCCAAAAAAGAAGCGGACCAAAGAGTTGGATGGGAAACCATCAAAGATGCAAGCCAAAACGGATACCCACTCTCTGGCAAAATTGTCGGTGAAGTGAAAAACAAAGGTTACCTCGTAGAAAGCGAAGGAATCCAATTATTCCTACCAGCTTCTCACGTAGGGGTTCGTTTTAAAGAATCCACAGAAGGTGGAAAAGAGTTTTCATTCAAAATCATCGAACTCAATGAAAAAACGAGAACCGGTGTTGTGTCTCGTAAAACCCTTCTCGACGAAATTAACGGCGAAAAGTGGGAAGAGCTCCTCGGCAAAGTAAAAGTCGGAGACAAAGTAACAGGAAAGGTTGTGAAAATTGCCAACTTTGGTGTTTTCCTTTCTGTTTACGAAGTAGTCGGACTCCTCCGCCAAAACGATATCTCTTATAAGAAATTTGCTCCTTTCAAACAATACTTCAATATTGGTGCAGAAGTGGAAGTGACTGTCCTTGAAATCGACAAGGAAAACAACAAACTATCCCTCGGCATCAAACAGTTGTATGAAGATCCTTGGGCATGGGCTAAGAAAGAACTCGAAAAAGGAATGGTAGTGCGAGGAATCGTAACTTCCCTCACCAACTTCGGTGCTTTCGTAGAACTCAAAGAAGGTTTAGAAGGACTCATCCATACAACAGAACTTTCTTGGGCAAAAAAACCACCTCATCCAAAAGATGTTTTGAAAAAAGGCCAAGAAGTTGACTCTGAAATTTTAGACATTGATTTCGAAGCAAGACGTTTGTCTCTC
Organism: Leptospira sp. WS39.C2; assembly: GCF_040833965.1. Taxonomy (NCBI): domain Bacteria; kingdom Pseudomonadati; phylum Spirochaetota; class Leptospiria; order Leptospirales; family Leptospiraceae; genus Leptospira; species Leptospira iowaensis. The sequence continues at coordinate 2,785,026 of NZ_CP162142.1, read as the reverse complement.
GGACTCAAACAACTCCTACCTAACCCTTGGGAAGCTCTTTCTGCGAACGTTCGTGCAGGAAATGTTCTCGAAGGTAAAATCACTGGGATCACTAAATATGGTGCTTTCGTGGAAGTAGAAAGTGGAATCGAGGGACTCATTCATATCTCTGATATCACTTGGGATGAAAAAGAAAAGAACCCACTAAACCTTCTTAAAAAAGGCCAATCGGTTCAATACAAAATCCTAGATGTAAACTTAGATGCACAACGAATTAGCTGTGGATTAAAACAACTTTCCGAACACCCTTATGAAGCTCTTCGCAAAAAATACCCACCAGGTACTCTTGTGGAAGGCCGTGTGAAATCCATCGTTAGTTTTGGAGTATTTGTGGAAGTAGAACCTGGTTACGAAGGCCTTGTTCACATTTCTGAAATCCCAGATGGTCGTAACATCAAGTTAGAAGACCTTTACAAAGTAGGTGATTCTGTTCGCACTGTTGTGGTAAAAATTGAACCTAACAACAAAAAGATTTCTCTCTCTATCAAAGACTTTGATAAAGCAGTAGAAAGAGAAGAGATGGCTAAATACATGAAGGAAGACAACCAACCTTCACGTGAATCCATCGGATCTTTTATGAATTTAAACCAAAACCGATAGGTATATGGATAAGTTTCATAAAAAGAACATCATCGAACAAAAAAAACAAGCCGAACTCATCCAAAAGGATGAGTTCGCTGACTTTGAAGGTTCCAAAGCGGAATTCGTTTTTTTAAGGTTCACTCATTTTTTATCAAAAAATCGTAAGACCGTTTTTATTAGCCTCGCTTCCGCCATTGTCGTGTTAGCTGGTGTCATTGGTTTTTTTGAATACAGACAGTACCTTTTTGAAAAAGAAACGGTTACTCTAGAAGACTTAAAACTCACTCACCAAAAAGCGAATGTTAGTTTGGATGCACAAATCCAAAGTTTAGAAGTGTTTTTGCAAAACCAAAGTACAGGTAGAATGGAACTTCGAGTTTGGAAGGACCTTTCGAAATTGTATGCGGAAAAGGGAGAGTTTGGAAAAGCAGCGTCTTATTTAGAAGATGCAGCAAAAAAAATCGACACTCCAAAAGAAATCAAAGCACTCTATTTTTACCTCGCGGGAAATTACCGGGAACGTGAAAAAAATACAATCAAATCCTTAGAAAATTATAAAATTGCTGCTGTAGTAATTGAACCTGCGCGAGAACTCAATGGGTTTAAAGCATGGTCATACTACCAGGCGGGACGTTTGTCTTATTTAACTGGTGACAAAGCCAGTGCAAAACAATTCCTCGAAAAAGCGTTAAAACTCGACAGTGCAGAATCTGGTGAAGATGTGAAACTGCTTGCTAGTTATTTACTCCTTAAACTCGGGAAAAACTAGCCTATGTTAACTTTGGCTCTCCCGAAAGGTAGGCTTGCCGAAGAAACTGCTCTTCTTTTGAAATCCAAAGGGTGGCTTAAAAATTTGCCATCCGAGGGTTCTAAAGAACTTACCTATGTCTCAGAAGACAAACGCCTCCGATTATTATTTGTTAGATCACAAGATGTTTGTACCTACGTTGAAGAGGCGGCAGCTGATGTGGGAATTGTCGGTTGGGACATCTTAAGAGAAGGTGGATTTGACCTTGTGGCACCAGTAGATCTCAAATTAGGTGCCTGTCGATTGTCTCTTGCTTCCTTTCCTGACTTTGATCTGTTTGCAAAAAGGTCAAAGGTACGTGTAGCAACCAAATACCCGAACCTCACTCGTGAATATTTTTTTTCAAAAGGCATTTCTTGCGAAATCATCAAACTGTACGGGTCGATAGAGCTTGCACCGATTGTGGGACTTTCGGACTGCATTGTGGACTTAGTTTCTACTGGGGGCACCTTAAAAGCCAATGGTCTCAAGGAATTTGAGTCAATTATGTATAGTACGGCCCGTTTGGTCTGTAATCGTTCCTCTTTTTATCACAAACACGCCGAATTACGGTCTCTTATCGAGAGCATAGAAAATTAAAATATTGTTTTCACATCGGATTTCCAAAACATAGTAAAAACCAGTTATAATTCCATAGAGGATAGCCATGGCAGTCCCAAAGAGACGTAAATCAAAATCGAAAGTTAGAACTAAAAGAGCCCATCACGCGATTGGCAAACCTAACTTAAACCCGTGTTCCAATTGTGGATCATTTGTTCTGTCCCACCGTGTATGCCCTTATTGCGGTTTTTATAAGGGTAAACTCGTAGTCGCTCAAAAAGTTAAAAAAACGACCGAAGATAACTAACCGTCATGTGGGTCGCCGTGGACGCGATGAGCGGAGATTACGGCCCTGAAGGTATCGTCGAGGGCGCGGTACTGGCAGTACGAGAATTCGGACTGTCTGTTTCGCTCGTTGGCGATGAACAAGAGTTACTTGATATCCTGTTAAAATTCGATTATGACACAGAAAAAATCCGTGTCATACATTCTACTGAAATTATCGGTATGAATGATTCTCCATCCATAGCAGTCCGCGCTATGGAGGATTCTTCCGTAGTCAAAGCAGTTCGTTTAGTAGCAGATAAAGAATGTATCGGTGTGTTTTCTCCTGGAAACACAGGTGCTACTATGGCCGCTGCATTATTACACCTTGGTCGCCTACCGGGCGTTCTGCGTCCGCCAATTGCTGCACATATTCCTAGAGAGGAAGGTCCACCTGTACTTCTGTTAGATGCAGGTGCCAATGTTGACTGCAAACCAGAATACCTAGCACAATTTGCCATCATGGGTGAAATTTATGCAAAAGAACTTTTTGGAATCCAAAAACCAAAAGTAGGAATTCTTTCCAATGGGGAAGAAGACAAAAAAGGAAATACCGTTTCTGTCAAAACCTTTGATCTCTTAAAAAAAATTCCATTCAACTTTGTAGGAAATGTAGAAGGCCGTGATCTTTATGGTGGTGGTCGTGAAGTAGATGTTGTGGTTTGTGATGGATTTATTGGAAACATTGTCCTCAAAGCGACAGAAGGCCTTGCCAAATCGATCTTTAATGTTTTACGAAATTCCATAAGGCAATCTAGCCTTGCGAAAACTGGTGCACTACTTTTAAAATCCACATTTAATGCTGTGAAAAAAAGATTGGATTACGCTGAATACGGCGGAGCACTGCTACTTGGTGTAGAAGGAATCTGTATGATTGGACATGGTTCTTCCAATGCACTTGCTGTGAAAAATGCTGTGCGAGTAATCGCTGAATGCGCGAAACATGGAATTAACGAAAGGATCCGCGAACGTTTGGGAGAATACAAAAACATTTTAGGAGATTCTCACTAAATAAAATAACAGAGAATCGAGAGAAAAGAGTCTTAAATGCACAAGTAAACTTTCCATCAAACAAGAATTATCTGAGTAGGCGATTCAAAGTTTCAGGCATTCATTTTTATTTATTTATATGTTTAGTAAATTGTTTAGGAATTAGAAAAAAAAAGAGGAACCAAAAATGATCAGTTTATCAGGGAAAACAGCCATCGTAACCGGTGGTGCAAGAGGAATCGGAAAGGCAACTTGTTTGAAACTTGCATCTCTTGGTGCAAACATCGTTGTAGCAGACATGAACCCAGAAGCAACCAATGCTACTGCGGAAGAACTTAAATCCAAAGGATACAAAGCAATCGCAGTAGTTGCCAATGTATCTGTGGAAGAAGATGCTCAAAAACTAATTGATACAGCAAAAAAAGAATTTGGATCAGTTGATATCCTTGTGAATAACGCAGGGATCACACGTGATACTCTCCTTATGAGAATGAAAAAAGAGCAGTGGGATGCAGTGATTGCTGTAAACCTTACCGGAACTTATCTCTGCACACAAGCAGCAATCAAAGTGATGATGAAACAAGAAAATGGTGGATCCATCATTAATTTATCTTCTATCTCAGGTGAAAACGGAAACATTGGACAAACAAATTACTCTGCATCCAAAGCAGGTGTGATTGGTTTTACAAAAGCTGTGGCTCTTGAGATGGCATCAAGAAAGGTTCGTTGTAACGCAATCGCTCCAGGTTTCATTGCAACTGAAATGACTGAAGCAATTCCAGAGAATATCAGACACGGTATGGTACAAGCGATTCCATTAAAACGTGCTGGTCTTCCAGAAGACATCGCAAATGGTATTGCCTTCCTTGCATCTGATGCATCATCTTTTATCACAGGTCATATCCTGGATATCAATGGTGGTGGTTTTTTACCAGGTGGCGGTCACTAAAAAGAAGGATTCTTCACATCCACTTGGGGTTCTTTATATCTCAAGTGGAGACATCTCTCATCACAAAGAACCAATTTCACAATATTTCTCTTTATAGAATTCCTACTTTTTTTTGGATGGTTTTGATTGGTAAGAAAAAGCTCTTGGAATCTCCATCGAGTATACAATCCCTTCATAATCGGTTGTGAAAAATCCAATCTCTTGTAATACTTCTATGACTTCGGATTGGTTTTTTTTGGGGATGAGCAAATTAGCAACTTCCCTAGCGGGTGTAAATAAACTTTCCTCATTTCCTGTATGGACAAGACGATTCAGTGAAATGGTAGAACTCGTGACACCTACCTTTCGAAGGGAACTAATCGCAAACTCCATCGTTTCCTCTTTAGAATTTAAAACGATATTTACCCCTTCAAAATAATTTCTATGCCTCGTATTTTGGCGGAATTGATTAGATTTTTTTCTCCAATCCATATTTCCATATAACTGATCTAAGGCGGAAATGATTTGGTCCATACTTGCCGCTTGTTTTGCACCTTCTAAACTGACTTTTGTATTCAAAAGCCCATGACCAACTGGAAATTCAAATATAAACCCTCTTCCAGGGAGATCCAATCGGCCTACTTCAATCATAAAGTCTAGTACATGCTCCGCATCGGAAGAATGAACGACGAGTTTCAAAATTTCTTTTTCTTTCGGAATGGTTATCCTAAGTAATCCCAATCGATCTCTGAGCCCACTCCCTGTTCCATAACTAATTGTCGGAACTGCGATCCCATTTTGTAAAAGTAATCTAGCGAGTGGTTCTGCAGAACCTCTGGGCAAAATACAAAATATACCCTTTAATCCAGAAAATCCAATTGGTTTTGCTTTTAGAGTAGTTGAATAAATGTATGGGTTTGGCACTTCTGTTAGCAAATTGATGGATTCAGAATAAACACTTCCATGGCCAGGTACATTCAATTCAGCAGAATCACGTATAAGAGTTGTTAAATAAGAAACTGATTTATCGGAACAAATGATTTCAAAAATAATCACTGGGGTATCGATGATAGATTGGTTTTGGTAAAAATCAAAAAACCATAATCCTCTTTTAGCAAGCACTGGATACCTTGCGGGTTCCATGTGATAATAGTAGATTCCATTAGATTTAAAAACCTTTATGACTGACTCAGCCAAATCGCGATGAATGATTGCTGTAACTCTAGATGTATTCATTTTACTTTTTATGATTTTGTTTTAGAATCCATATCATTCAGTGATAATTTTCGTGAGTTTTCAACGATTAATCCTGTGACTAAAACAGAGAGAATTGGGAAAGCAGATGCACATGCTAAAATTCCAAATCCATCAACTGTTCCCAATTGGTTTCCGATTCCAAGGCCCATGGCAATGACTAAAGGTACTGTGATTGGACCTGTAGTTACACCAGCACTATCCCAAGCGATTTCTATAAACTCAGGTTTACTGAATTTATTTAACACAAGTAAGGTTAAATAGATTGGAACCAATATCCAAACTAGTGGAAGTTCGAATAATACTTTTAGCATTCCAATAAAGGTTCCTATGCCAACACCGATAGCTACGGATTGTATGAGAAAGGACTTCCGAAACGTACCAACTGTAGTTTCTTCGACAGCATTACCGAGAGCTGATAATGCCGGTTCTGCCAAAGTAGCACTATAACCTAAAAAGAATGCAAATAACAATACTACGATGTATCCTAAAAGATTATCTTCTTTTCCAAAAATTGGTCCATGAATTGGAATGTATTCATAAATTTTACTTTTTGGATTCCAGTTTTCTTCATGATAAGGAATACCAGTATATAACTTTCTTTCTTTTAGATAAAAAAAAGATTCTTCTTTGCCATCTTCATTTACTGCTTTTAATACCGCTTTGGGATTAAAGTTTTGTATGAATTTGGTTGAATCAGTTAGTTCAATGGATCGGAATGTGGAAGGTAGTTTGCCTCCAACTTGATCACCTAGTTTATTTAAACCAAAAATGATTCCAAAATTAAATATAGTAAGTCCTATGATTGAAAAAAGTATTCCAAGTTGAACTTCTTCTGGATTTGGAATTTTTTCTCTTAAAATTAGGTATAAAAATAATATTAAAAATATTGAAAGTGGCAATATTGCTCTAATTGCCAATAAAAAAGCTTCATACAATTTATGGCTAATGCCTTGAAACTTAGTTTGAATGGAAATTTGTTGTGTTTGAAATTTTTCTTTGGCATGAAATGTTTTTAATTTTTCGCCTAACAAAAGTTTCGATTCTTGCAGGTGGATTCCTGTTTTAAAAAATGATTCTTCACTCATTGGTTTTGGAAGTTTACCGGAAAAGTACATACCAACTATAAATACTGAAAGGATGGGAAACAAAGAGGCTAAGGTTACAACACCATAAGCACTGCTCTGTTCATTTTTTTCGGATACTTTTGAGATTCCAATGCCCAATGCTACAACTAGTGGAACGGTTACAGGACCTGTTGTTACAGCACCTGAATCCCAAGCGAGTCCCGAAATAAATTGTAAGTTTTCATCAAATTGTGCGTAAACACTTGTCGCTAACAAAAATAAAATAGTGGGGATAAGTATTTTGGATAAAGGAAATCCGTAAAGGAAACGGAGCATTCCAATCACTACAGAAATCCCAACTCCAAAGGCGATCGAACGGTATAATGATTCTGCTCCATCATTGAGTAGATAATACAATAAGGGAGCTTCCCAAGGGGAAACTTTACTACCACTCGCTTTAAGAATGGTAATTGCAGGTTCGGCGAGAGTGGCTCCAATTCCCATCAATAGGGAAAAAACCATGATGCTGATCATACCTAATTTTTGAGGTAAACGCAGCCCCAATGCTTCACCAAGTGGCATGAGACCAAGAAACAATCCTTCTAAAAAAAAAGTGAGTCCAAATACAACAGCAGAGATTCCAAGTGCGATGACACTCGCTTCTTTAATCGGAATACGGAGAATGATCAATTGGAATAAGGATAAGTAGAGAACAATCCAGAATACTGATTTGATCTGACTCCATAATTTCTTTTGAAGATAAGGTATTATGAGTGTGATTGCTTCACGAAATCCTATGTGAATGGATTCTTCTTTTTCGTTCCTTGCCATTTTGACAAACTGGCAGACAAAAACATTTTTGCAAAGGGATTTTAGGTTGGAAAAGAATGTCTCTTGGTTTTCACCAAGAGACGAAAGTGTAAACTGGGAAAGAATTTAATACTTATAAGCTTTGTCTTCCTGAATGAATTTTTTTGTGGTGGTTGCTTGTAGATCGACTTCGGCTGATTTCACTCTGTCAATTGCTCCACCTGCTGTACCTGCATTGTTTATTTGTGGGTTATAACCGAATACACTAACAGTACTTAGATCAGTTCGCCACTTAAAGTCAGTCGGAACTTTGTTTAAGGAGGAAGAAGGGTGGCTTGCAACTAATGAAGTCCATTCTACTAGCGATCCATCATAATAAGTTGTTGGGTATCCAAGAATATTAATAGCGGCAAAACCATTGACTTGTGCTTCAAAATTGGTCCGGCATTGGCTCACAACTGTGGCACCGGAAGTATAACCCTTGTTTGTAAAAATTGTTTTCAATGCAGATTTTGATTTATAACGGTAACCAATATTGAAGGCTGTTTCTGCCGCCGCATCATCTGCAACTCCACCTGCATCAGTAAATCCCTCGAAGAGAGCAAGCCAAGGAAATGAAACTGCACCTTTGATATTGCCTTCAAAAGGAACATAAGTTTTACCAGCATTTAGATCAATGTTTAAATCACCCGTAGCACCCCATTGCACTGGCGCACCAGCTGAGTCCCAACCAGTAGTAATGTAAGTAGTCGTACTTCCATTGGCCACAACACCAGCACTTCTACCTGTTCCAAATTGACTTGTTGGCCTTGCATCAATTAAGAACTGTTTTGTGGTAAGTCCAGGGATTTGTGCTTCCAGATTGTTTTTTGCGATTTCGTAAATATCTTCTAAGCCAGAGGTGATAATTGTATTATCTACACGAATGCTTTTCACGGTGAAGTTACCTTTGGCAGGTAATGAACTTCTAGAATCACTTGTTTGAGTCGGATATGTTAAAACAAAATTGCTCCTTAGATTTCCGTTGAGGATGGCCAAATGTTTGATATCCACTCCCCAGTATCGCAACCAATACACACCTCTAGTGATGTCTTGAATGGCTCCAGCAAGACCTGCGCTAGAAGTAGTGATTGCTGAAGCAGGAATAGTTCCATTTCCAGTTCCCGCTGCAAAGACAATTAAATCTTTGGTCGGATTGATTCCATATGTATTTAACCAATCATCCACAAATTCGCCATTGGCTTGGTAACGAACGGAATTTTTGAAAAGACCTGAATCTCTTGTTTGGTTAAAGCGAAACCCACCCAAAGGTAAGCCTGAAGGTGTATAGTCATTTAATCGATATACATAGACTCCTTTTTCTGGATCCGCTTTCACATAGGGTTTTCTTCCAGGACTATCGCCAGTTCTGCGGTTTGCCTCATCCGTTTGTAAGATAATGAGGTTACCTGTGATATGGCTTGGTTTGTTTGCTGTCCAATCGGATACAAATCGGTTCAAGGTGGAACCAGTGATGAGTCCCCAATTGTTTTGGTTGTAATCATCGGCTGATTCGTTCACCAAATCGGTAGCAGTATTCACCTTGATTTGGTTGGCAGCAAGGAAGAGTAACCCAGCAAGTAAGGCATCATCATTGTCTTTTTTTTCTGCACAAAAAACAAATGAGGTAAGTAAAAAAAGAGAAGAGAGAGTTTTTGTCCATTTCTGAATCATGGAAGGCTCCTAAAAAATAAATTTCTTAGGGATGATTTCGGATTCCCTCTTCGTTTGGGGAAGTGGAATCTGTTATAACGGAATATAAATCTGTTAAAATAGATCAATCCATTGGATTTCAGGGCAAGATATTGTCATACGCTGGACTCCGAGACAGCTTGGTTCTTTTTTCCACAGATTCTCATGTGGAATTATCGTTTAATCTATATTAGGTGATGTTAGAACGATGTCAAACGTTTCAAGAGGAAAATAATCTATTTAGACTTGCCAAAAATTCCGACAATTTCATTTTAAAAAAACGCTAGGCGTACATATATACCTGGCGGAAAACGATTTAACACTTGCCCCACTGTTCACAGTGGCCTGGAGGATATAAAATGGCAGATTTCGAAAAAATTAAGTCAATCATCGTAGAACAACTTGGTGTTGATGAATCAGAAGTTACACCTGAAGCTCACTTCATCAATGATCTTGGTGCTGACTCTCTTGACACAGTTGAACTAGTGATGGCTCTTGAAGAAGAGTTTGGTGTGGAAATTTCTGATGAAGACGCAGAAAAAATCCAAACCGTAGGCGATGTAATTAAATTCATCGAGAAACTTAAGGGGTAATTCCCAATCCAAAAACCGGGTTCCCCGAATAGAGGAACCCGGATCTTTTTCCCTTGTCCAATTCCATCCGCATCAAACTTTCTCCCGAAAGAATCACTTCTCTAAAAGAATTACAATCGATAACTGATACAAGTTTTAAAGACGTATCCCTCCTCCACCTAGCTTTTGTTCATAGGTCATTTGCCAATGAAGATTCGGATCGGTATTTATCTGACAACGAACGATTGGAATTTTTAGGAGATTCTGTCCTTGGCATCCTAGCTGCAGAATACCTTTACAAATCGCTTCCTAAGGGCAAGGAAGGGATCCTAGCGAAACTCAAGAGTAAAATGGTCTCAACCCCTGCCATTGCCAAACTAGCGAGGTTCTATCGTTTTATGGACTATTTACTTTTAGGTAAAGGGGAGAAGGAAAAAGGGGAAACAAATCTGAACCTACAAGCAGATTGTTTCGAAGCATTTTTAGGAGCATTATACCTAGACCAAGGTTTGAACAGTTGCAGGATTTTTTTAACGCCTCACTTCCAAAAGATGGAAAAGGGAGTAGAAAATGCAGAAGAGACAAAAGATTACAAAACCATTTTACAGGAATTTTGCCAAAAAAAATGGAAAAAATTACCTGAGTATGTTCTATTGAAAGAAGAAGGGCCAGACCACGATAAAGAATTTTCTGTTACAGTTTCTTGCGAAAATTATTTCCAAACAAACGGTGATGGAAAAAATAAAAGAAGGGCCGAACAAATGGCCGCAAAAGCAGCACTTCGTTTTTTAAAACTTTTATGATCGATTTTTTACTCAAATCCAAATCTATGCGAGTCCGTGTCGCGGCTCTCATCCAAGATCCCAAAGGTAAAATTTTACTCGTCCAACAACAGAAAAAACAATCGGGGTACTGGTTACTTCCTGGTGGAGGAATTGAATTTGGAGAATCTGGCGAAGAAGCACTCAAACGAGAACTAAAAGAAGAATTGTCTCTCGAAGTGAGTTTCACTGAATTTTTATTACTCAACGAATCCATCGATCCCAACAAAAAAAGACATCTCATTCAAATTGTATTTTTAACAAAAGTGAGAGAACTTTTACCCATCCTCAATGCGAAAGAAAAAGCGATCTCTGGTTTTGGTTATTTCACTCCTAAAGAGATTTTGGGCATGGATTTGCGGCCTGACATAAAACATTACTTTCGAGCTAAAAGCACAAATAAACCTCGATATATTTCAAGCCCATGGGTGAATGAACCATGAAGTTATCAGAACGAGAAGTCAGCGGTTCGGGTTTTTTATACCCCGTTGAATTACATGAAGACTTTGTTGGTCTTTCTGAAAAACTAAAAACCCTAAAAAAAATATCACAAATTTTTGTTCTCACAAGCCGGGAGATTGCTGGCATTTACGAAAAATATTTAATCAAAGAACTAAAAGTAAGTTCCATCCCATTTACTTTTATTTACTTAAAATCTGGTGAAAAAAACAAACACATTGACCGAGTGAAAAAAGTTTACCACCAACTCATCGAAGCTGAAGCCGATCGGAATGCTGTGATCATTGCTTTTGGTGGTGGTGTGGTGGGAGATTTCGCTGGGTTCATTGCCGCCACCTACCAAAGAGGTGTACGTTTTGTCCAGGTACCAACGAGCTTACTTGCTTGTGTGGATTCTTCTGTAGGTGGTAAGGTGGCTGTGAATGTTGACTCTGGGAAAAATATGGTGGGTGCCTTTTACCAACCTGAGTTTGTTTATGCTCCACTATTTACACTTTCTACCTTACCTAAAAAAGAGTGGAGTTGCGGACTTGCAGAAGTCGTAAAACATTCGTTTTTGGATGGTGGCAAATTTTTTGAAACAATTTCCAAATCCAAACGATCCGATTTTTTTGAAAAATCTGAGCCTTTAAAATATGCGATCGAAGAGTCAGTTCGTGTGAAGTCTCAGATTGTCTCCCAAGATGAAAAAGAATCTGGTTTACGGGCCGTTCTCAATTTAGGCCACACAACAGGTCATGCCATCGAATCACTAACCTTATACAAAAAATACTCACATGGGGAAGCAGTATCCGTTGGCCTTGTGACGGCATTATTATTATCGAAAGAAATTTTAGGTTTTTCAGAATCCAATTTCCAAAAAGCAATTTCACTGATGGCACAATTGGAATTACCAACAATTTTAGAAGAAAAACCTGAGTTAGTTCTAAAACACATGGAACATGACAAAAAAAAGGATGGGAATTCTTTAAAGTTTGTTCTATTAGAAGACTTCGGCAAACCAAAGTTTGGTGTCGCAGTCGAAAGGAAATCAATACTTGAAATATTGAAACGCCATAAAGGAATGAAGCTCCATGGGTAGTGGAAGTATTAAAGAATTTTATCTCGATCTAAATCCGTTAACAATACTACGAAGTCATAATAGAGATTTCGCTGAAACCATGATTCTTTTTGCGTACATGGTAGTTTTTGCTGTGATTTGTTATAAAATCACAATGGTTCTAGTCGAAAGAATCAAACCTGCATTAGATTCTGTTCACGAATACAACCGTAGGAAAGTGGCAAGGATGGGTTTTTTACTCGTTTTTGGAATTGCCTATTTACCTGTTATTTTTTCCAGTTTGTCACTTCTCCCTACCGTGCTTGGTCTTGCCGGTGCGGGGATTGTCATCTCTCTCAAAGAAGTTTGGCTCAATATGGTCGGTTGGTTTATGATCATGGGAGCCAATGGATTTAAAGTGGGAGACCGAATCGAAATTGACAACATAAAAGGGGATGTTGTTAATATAGGTTTTTTTAAGTTTACCTTACTTGAAATTGCTCAAGACCCAAGGTTTGAACAGTCAACAAATCGTCTCATCCATTTCCCAAATTATAATATTGTATTACATCGGTTTTTTATCGTCTCGGAAACCATGGATTTTGTTTGGGATGAATTCCGAATTTATTTGGATTTAAAATCGAATTGGGAAAAAGCAGAAAAAATTTGCTCTCAAATTTTACATGAAGAGTTGGTACTTGCCCCGGAACTTGTAGAATCAAAAATTCGAGAAATGTCAAAAAACTATTTAGTTAGACTTGGGAAAACCACTCCCATCGTATATACATCGCTCGAACCAGAAGGAACCATTTTGATGTGTTTGAGGTATCTCACACCGATCCGTTCCAAACGTCTCAATCGCATTTTAATTTCAAAAGAAATCTTAACCAAATTCAAAGAAGAAAATGACATCTACATCTACACCCACTAAAGACTATTCCATTTGGATTTTTGTTTGTTTACTTTTCCTAGTATTTCTCGTAGGAATCGTATTTGGTCCTTGTAAGGGAAGTGTGGATAGGCCGACTTCCATTCCAAAAGATGCAAATTTTGATAAAAAAACAAATTACTACCAAAAGACTGGCGAAGGTTTGTATCGTGAATGGTATGAAAATGGTAATCTTGTTACGACGGTGCCTGTAAACACACTTGGCCAACCAGATGGGTTCGGAAAAAAATTAAATTATCTGGATGGAAACACCATTATGGAAGGAAAAATGGTGAATGGTGAAAGAGATGGGCTTTGGAAATTTTATTTTTCAGATGGAAAAATATACATCGAACAAAATTACAAAGTTGGTTACAGAAAAAAACAACTTTGGATCCAGTCATCAGAAATTGGAAATGAAAACGGTGCATATTTTCGGTATTTCCGAAATGGTCGTTTGAATGAAAAAGGTTTTTTTGATGGTGGGCTTCGAACGGGAGATTGGGTTCGGTATTATCCAGATACAAAAGTAGAAGCTAAAGGAAGTTATTCGGAAGATAAAAAAATTGGGGAGTGGTTTTATTATTACCCAACTGGTGTTAAAGAAGCGTCTGAATTATATTCCGAATCTGGAGAATTACTTTCGCGTAATACGTATTATCCGAATGGATCAACTTGGTGTATTGTCAAACAAAACAAAACACCTGAATGTAATTGAATTTAAAACTCTGTTGTTTTTCCAAATAATCCCAAATTGTGTTGGATGAGATCAATATTAAAGAGTAATAAACTAAACAAAAAAGTTACAAACAAAATGATGAGTATCGTACTAAAGATGGAGAAAAATCCATTCCTTAAAAAACGATATTGTAAATATGCAAAACTAACAGATAAATTTTGCCATTTAGTGTTTTTGGATTCTCCACCCACTTTGTTGTAGTTGAAGATATAAAATACGGATAACATTCCAATTAAAAAGAATATAAAGTAACTAAACTCACTTACATAATGTTTTTGTAAGAGGAAAAGTGGGATATAAATCAAATTCCCAATTAAAATTCCAATCAAAATGATCACAAATACATGAAAAATCGGTGCTAAATAAGAACCTGTTTTTGTGTGACCTGGAGACCTACCTTCTTCTTCTAAGGAGGATGAAAATTGTAAGGATTGAAATCCTTCGTAAGGTTCCTTATCTTTGATGATTGTCCGATATGCGAGGATGGTGATAATATAAGTGAACAAAAGGAACACAAAGTAAAAATAAGAAAAAATATCTTTTTGGACCATTAGGTTCAATTGGAAAAATATTTTTGGCAATAAAACAATGAGAGAAACTGGATACAATACATGAGCCAATGATTTATGAAACCAAACACGAAACACATAAGTCATTGTTGTGGAAAATGTTAAAAACAAATAAAATAGCAGTAGACCGAGTAAAAGTTTTTGGCCGATTAGCACACGTTTGACGTTGTCTTTTGTGTCTTCTAAATCTGTATCAATTGGTAATTCTTTAGATTCAATTTCGACTAAAAAAGATTCTAAGTAAGAGATTCTACCAATGACTCCATTTTCAGCAATCACCTTTGGTTTAATTGTTTCTAAATTTGTTTCTGATGGTTCCGAACTGATAAACTCTGGAAATTGAACTGTATAATCCACAAATAGAGAGTGGAGGACAATGAGTGCTATGAATAATGGAGAGAGGATTGGTGATTTTTTTTTGAATTGGGTCATCTTATTTTAGAGAATCACAAAGATTGTCATCATACCAATGGCAAGAACGACTAACATAATGATATAGGGCATCAAATGGAAACTTTCATCTGCAGATAAATTAGTGTTTTGTTTTGCTTTCGTAATTTTTGCAGTAGGGGATGCAACTGAATTCATGATATTGGCTGCCCCTTGGCTTGTATCAGTGGTTTTGATTTTCACTGAATTTTCTTCTTCGATGATTTTTCCATAAATCTGTTCATTGATTTTGATCACAACTTCCGAAAAATTTTTGTTATTCGAAATGTTTACAATTTTAGCAGGGATTTGTTTGACTGCACCAGAATCCTCTTTTAGTTCCAAACTATTGATGATGGAATCAGTGATGGAATCACCTGGCACCAAACGTACATACACATTGTCGCCTGCTTTGAGTTCTACGAGAGGCACACCGTTCACAGGAGAAAGTTGGAATTTAAACTGGACGATTTGTTTGTCAGCAGGGATGAGAAAACCAGAAGCTTGTGGAACAGGGGTTACTGGAGGTGCTTCTTTTTTTGCGATCTCCTCTTCATCCACAGTAGTTTTTGTCATGTCGTTTGGATCAATCAGTTCAAAATGGATTTCCACTTTGGGTTCTGAATTCCCCGCAGTTCTTTTGTGAATTTCACTGAATACAAAGTCGAGTCGGTCTGTGAGATTGTGGTCCATGTAATGGAGGATCTCTTCTAAAAAACTTTCAGAACCAAATTTAGTTTTGATCAGTTCCTGTAGGGACTTTGTGATATTTTTTTGCTGTTCCCCTTTGTAAATCACCCGTTGCATTCGGTTATAAAAGTCTTGGAATGTAGACCGAACTGGCAATAGGGAAAGTGGGCTTGTACAAGAAACACCCTCATATTTCACCGATTTGATTTCAACCGGGTCAATGATAGCAGAAACCATGGTGTACACCATATTGGCTTCGTCTCGAAGATTGACTTTGACAGAATAATAGTTTGGTGTTTCGGGCATAAGGTTCTTTTTTGACAGTATCCATCTTTCGAAGAAAGCTGTCAAAAAGATTAGGTCATCATGGGAATTGTCTCTTTAATCACTATTCGTTATATCCGAGGGTCCCGCGTATTGGGATTCCTCTCCATCAAATCCAGACTATCGTTCATCGTGATGGCAGTGGGAGTGGGGCTTCTTGTTGTGGTTCTGTCCATTTTTAATGGATTCCAAAAACAAGTAAAAGAATCCCTTTGGCAAGGTGGTCCACACATCACCATCGAAAATTCGTATGGGTCGGGGGCCATTTATGATTATGAAACGGTCATCACCCACTTGAAATCCGATCCAAAACTAGCTGAATCCTTCGTCTCGGTCGAAGGGAATATCACAAGCCACGGTCTCATCCAAAGTAATAATAATTTTAACCCCATCATGATCCGTGCCGTGCCCATTGATTCCATCGAAAAATTGGTGGAAAATGGACTTCCCAACTTCCCCCGAATTTTGCAATACAACCGGGACGATATCCCTTCGATCAATACGAAAAAAATGGTCGTGGTTGGAAAGGAAATGAGTGCGATTTACGGGTATGGGATCGGACGTGAGATTACCATGGCCGTTCCTGGTGGAAGGTTTACTGTCGAAAGAGGTGTGCAGGTGAATGTACAATCCTTTCGTTTGGTAGGACTATTTAAAACTGGTTACTATAATTACGATTCGAAGTTTGTCTTTTTATCACTCCCACAAGCCCAAGAGTTTTTTAAGATGAAGGGAGCTGTGAACCAAATTGCCATCAAGGTTCGTTCTCTAGATGATTTAAAACTCACCAAACATAGAATCTTATCTCGGTTAAACGAAGAAAATTGGAACCAAAAAATCCAAGATGATACGTCTTGGTCAGTTCGCACGATTGCAGAAGAACAAGAGAACTTCCTTGCGGCCCTTCGTTTGGAAAAAACCATCATCTCTATCATTGTGTTTCTTTTCATTGTGCTTGCGGCCCTTGGGATGGTTGCAACGGTCCACTCTCTCATCCGTGCCAAACGAAGGTCGATTGGAACTTTAAAAGCCCTTGGTCTTGCATCGAATGATATCCTTCTCATCTTCACACTGAATGCAATGATTGTTGGGATTTTATCTTCCCTTGTGGGAGGGATGACGGGGATATTCATTGCAACCAAATTAGAAGTCATCATCAATGCGATTTCAGAAATCATCAATGGAGTGGGTGGTCTCTTAAACCCAGGGGATTGGGATCCTGTGGAACTGGTTCCGAAAGACATCTATTACTTTGATCATATCCCTGTGGACATTGATATTTCCTTTATCTTTATGGTGACAACAGCTGCTACCATTCTCTCTGGCCTTGCGGGGTATTTCCCTGCACGTATGGCCGCTAATTTAAACCCAGTGGATACCATTCGCAATGACTAATTCTGAAATCAAACCAACAGTCTCTGTTCGCAAATTAGAAAAGTATTACCAAGTCGTAGACAAAAGGTACCATATCATTTCAGGTCTCGACTTTGAAGTGTTACCTGGGGAGATCGTTTCAGTAGAAGGGGCATCTGGTGTTGGAAAATCAACACTTCTCAATATCCTTGGAGCGATGGACTCGTTTGACGACGGTGAGGTGGAAGTTTGTGGAGTTTCCCTTAAAAATCTAAGTGAAAAACAAAGAGAAAGTTTTCGTGCTGAAAAAATATCTTTTATTTTCCAACAACACTTACTGCTTCCTGATTTTACTGCTTTGGAAAATGTGATGATGCCTCTCCTCATTGCCAGGATGAATCCATCACAAGCAAAAACAGAAGCCATTGATATTTTAAAAAAAGTAGGACTAGGAGAACGAACGGAAAGTTTTCCTTCTCAACTCTCAGGTGGGGAAAGTGCTCGTGTTGGTGTGGCGCGTGCCCTTGTGGGAAGAAGGCAACTCATCCTTGCCGATGAACCTACAGGAAACCTCGACCGGGACAACTCAAGGCATCTTATGGACCTCATCAAAGAACTACAAAATGAGTTTAAGTTTTCTCTCATCCTTGTGACCCATGATTTGGAACTTGCTTCCATGGCTCACAAACGAAATCGAATTGTTTCAGGTAAGTTATCGCCAGTTAGTCTATGATTTTTTGCCGGATTTGTGGGACACAGGAAACTCAGTTTCGCATCTCTGGTAAATTTGGATGCGAACATTGTGTCACAATGTTTTCCTATCCCAAACAGACGAAAAGATTTTGGATTCCGACATCTCTTCTCCAGGAACTAGAAAGGTTTTTAGTCACAAACCAATCCAAGTTACATGTTTTATCTGTCCGAACTCGGATTACAAGAAACCTTTCTCATCGTTTTTTTCCCTACTATGAAACACGGGAATCGGAAGTAAAACAATTGTTAGCCGAAATTAATGGTTTGGATTATTTATCGGAAGGACCAAACAATCTGTCCTTCACTTCAGAAGGATTAAATCCATTCTACAGATTGTATTTGGGTTCGGAAGACCACTTACGTTTGGAAATCCTAAAAACCATCGATACAAAATACGAAAGTTTTCGGATACAAAACCAAATTAGCAAAACAAAGCTCACAATGGAAAAACGTTTTCTCCTTCGTTTTCTTTACAAACGAAACCAATGGGCATTTCGCAAAGGGATAGGATTTCTTTCGTCTTGCCCCACCAATTTGGGGAAAGGAAGGAGGGATTCATTCCTTCTTGGGATAGAAAAAGGTATGGATCCAAAGTTATTTTCACTTTTCGAGAAACTTTCCGAATTTGGTATAGAATTTGCTCCTTCCACCGATCATAGAAGAGAGTCACTCGGAAAATTCCGAGGACTTGTCGTAAAAATCTCGTGGAAGAACGCATTCGCGGTCCAAAAACGTCAGTTTTACAAAATTCTTGGTTTACGAGGCTCCCTTTGACCCAGTACGGTCATGATGGGAACAAGGACGTTCGTCTAATTATTAAAGGCAGGGTGCGGCATGTTGGAATTCACCAAAAGAGCAAAAAGAGTCATCAACGAAATCGCCCAAGATGAGGCTAAACGTTTAGGTTCCGATTTTATCGGTCCTGAACACATACTACTTGGGCTTCTCCGGGAGGAGGACTCTGTCGCGATAAAGATTCTAACGAATCTAAATATCAATTTAAACGAACTCCGTAAAGAAGTGGAGAAACGTACCCGTGAGGGTTCGGGTGCTTTGTTACTCGATGTCAGCCAAGGGCAAGACAAGTACCAAAAAATGATCGAAGTTTCCAAAGAAGAGGCAAAACGCCTCAAACACAACTATGTGGGAACCGAACACATTTTACTCGCATTACTTCGTGATAATAATAATATCGCTGGTGGATCATTATCTTCCTTCAGTGTGAACTATAATGTCATCAAATCGGAAATTTTACGCCTACTCGGAGCACCACCTTCAGGTGCGGTCGGGAGTGGTGGGACTACAGGATCGCAAACCACAGGACAAGGCCAAACACAAACGGCAACTCCTAGACAAGAAAAAAGTAAAACTCCGATATTGGATGAATTTGCGCGCGACCTCACACAACTCGCTCGTGAAAAAAAATTGGATCCAGTCATCGGTAGGTCCAAAGAAATCGAACGAGTGATTCAAATTTTATCTCGTAAAACAAAAAATAACCCAGTTCTCGTGGGGGAATCGGGTGTTGGTAAAACAGCCATCGTAGAAGGCCTTGCGCAAGCAGTCATTGAAAAGTTAGTACCTGATCTCCTTTTCGACAAACGAGTGTTATCCTTAGATTTGGCAAGTCTCATTGCAGGTACCAAATACCGTGGTGAGTTTGAGGAACGATTGAAAAAAATCATGAAAGAGATCGTCACTTCACAAAACATCATCATCTTCATTGATGAGTTACACACTCTCATTGGAGCAGGTGCGGCCGAAGGGGCAGTGGATGCGGCTAACATTTTAAAACCAGCACTCGCACGTGGGGAATTACAATGTATTGGTGCGACCACCAATAACGAATACCGTAAGTACATCGAAAAAGATTCTGCATTGGAAAGAAGATTCCAAATGGTGAAGGTGCTTGAGCCTTCCGTTGACGATGCGGTTCTTATTTTAGATGGTTTGAAAAAAGCTTATGAATCCCACCATAAGGTGCGTTATTCGGAAAAAGCCATCGAACAAGCTGTGAAATTATCGCACCGTTATATCAATGATCGTTTTTTACCAGACAAGGCGATTGACATCATCGATGAAGCAGGAGCAAAAGCACGACTTGCGAATTGCCAAAGACCCAATGAAATCAAAGAGATTGAAGAAGAAATCAAAGCTCTTTCTGTCAAAAAAGAAGATTTGGTTCGTAGCCAAGAGTATGAAAAAGCGGCTGCGGTTCGCGATGAAGTGAATCGTAAAAAAGGCTTATTGGAAGAAAAAACCAAACAATGGCAAGAACGTATGGAAGGGTATGCTGTTTCCATCGAAGAAGAAGACATCCTTTCAGTAGTTAGTTTATGGACAGGGATTCCTTTGAAAAAAATGGAACAGTCCGAAAACACGAAACTCCTCAATATGGAAGAAGAAATTAAATCTCGTATTGTTGGACAAACGGAAGCTATCGAAAAAGTGGCACGTGCTGTCAGACGTTCTCGCACCGGTCTCAAAAGTGAAAAACGACCTACTGGTTCATTCATTTTCCTTGGACCAACAGGTGTGGGAAAAACGGAACTCGCAAAAGCTCTCGCAGAGCAGTTGTTTGGTTCTGAAGACAATATGCTGCGCATTGATATGTCGGAATACATGGAACCTCATGCTGTATCCAGACTCATCGGAGCTCCTCCAGGGTATGTTGGGTATGATGATGGTGGCCAACTCACAGAATTTGTGAGAAGAAAACCATATAGTTTGGTGTTACTCGATGAGATTGAAAAAGCGCACCATGATTTGTTTAATATCCTACTCCAAATTATGGAAGAGGGAAATTTAACAGATACAAAAGGACGCAAGGTCAATTTCCGAGATACCATTATCATCATGACATCTAATATTGCAGCTAAGGAAATTTCCAAAGGTGGACGTTTGGGTTTTGAAGATTTTGCAGAAGAAAGAGAATCTTACAAAGCAGAACAAGCAAGAGAACAATTGAAAAAACATTTCAATCCTGAGTTTCTCAACCGTGTAGATGAAGTGGTTTACTTTTCTCCTCTCAAAAAAGAAGAAATCGTTAGCATTGTAGATATCATGTTAAAAGATTTTAACAAACGTTTGACGGAGAAAAAAGTTCTAGTGGAACTCACTTTAAGTGCAAAAGAACATTTTGCAACCATTGGATACGACCAAAACTATGGTGCACGACCACTCAGACGTGTGTTCCAGAGAGAATTGGAAGATTATATGGCAGTGCAGTCATTGAAAGGAGTGTATGACAACCCTACCAAAATTATGGTAGA
This sequence comes from Leptospira sp. WS39.C2, assembly GCF_040833965.1. NCBI lineage: Bacteria > Pseudomonadati > Spirochaetota > Leptospiria > Leptospirales > Leptospiraceae > Leptospira > Leptospira iowaensis. The sequence goes on along the minus strand of NZ_CP162142.1, from coordinate 2,764,005 downwards.
TTTGGCAGAAGGGAAACTTGTGTATTCCGAAACTCCTTGGTCTGACTACAAAGAAGTTCCGAAAAAAGATGACGGATCTTCTCCAAACACTGAGGAAAAAGATCTAGCTCTCGTTTAGAGTGTGATTTGGAAGGCGAACGGAAATGGCTATTCTCATTCCCCTCGTCTTCCTATTTTCCTACTTTTTCATCCGTAAGATTTGGTTCCAACTTCGTAAAATTCGAACAGTTGGGACGATTGAACGAATCGAACTTGGGTACATCCGCCCGAATTTAATCCTTCCCGAAGTCAAAGTTCACTACAAATACTACTTCCAATCCGGTTTGTATTTTGGTTCTGGGTATCTGAGTTTATCTGATTTTTTACCCACGGAAGAATTCCACCTGCATTTAGGACCCGGGGAAAATCCAATTCTCTATGTCGGGGATTTAGAAATCATTACCGAGGAACATATTGAACATTACTTGCTTTCCAAAGGGGGAAGCGTTTTCCTATACCTGGACCCTATTGAACCATACCATTCCAGGATCGATACGGTCAATTTGAACTCCATTACGGTTCCCTCGGATTTATTATGAAACATTTGTCTCACTTCACTGCCGTTATTTGTCTACTTGTATCTTCATTATATGCTCAAGATAAGGAACAAGTTGGTTCTGCCTATTTCCAAGCAGTAGATGAATATAAAACCAAAAACTACGCTAAATCAATCGAACTTGTAAAAAGCCTACTTGTTGATGGTAAGTCTTCTTACGAATTTTATGCATTACTTGCATACAACTATGATAAGTTAAACGACTTCGATAATTCTTATAAAAACATGTTGGAAGCAAGAAAACGTAAACCTGATGATGAAGACTTACTTCAGGGAAGCCTTGCCATCTTAACTCGTCACAAAAAATGGAAACCCGCAATTGAATTGGCTGAAAAAGCAATTCCGATGTACCCTCAAAATCCTGAGATTCGTTATTATTATGCCTTGGCTCTTTCTGAAAAAGGTGCCTCCAAAACAGCTCTTTCCCAAATTGAAAAAGCAAAAGCAGGAAGCCCTAGTGATGTTCGGATGCTTGAGTTAGAAGGGAAAATATATTACCAATTAAAAAATTATGATAAAGCTGATATGAGTTTGCGATGGGCATCGAGCATCAACCAAAACTCTGCGGAAATTTGGAATAACCTAGCACTCGTCCAAGAATCACTTTACAGAACCAATAAAAAATTGGGCAAAAAAAGTATGGCCAATTCTTATTTGGAAGAAGCCAAAACTTGTATTGAAAAAGCATCTTCATTGAATGGCGAAAGTAATACGATCAAAGAAAATTCCAAAAGGATCACTTCCCTCGCAGCCCTGTGAAAATTAAGTTCCATACACTCGGTTGCCGTCTCAATTTTTTTGAGACAGATGGAATGTACACTGTCCTAAAAGACAAAGGGTTCACCCTTGCTACAGCGGATGAAAACGCAGAGTACATTGTTGTTAATACTTGTACGGTAACAAACAAAGCCGATGTTAAAAACAGAAACATCATCCGCAATGCCATTCGCACAAATCCTGGGGCAAAAGTTTATGTGACCGGTTGTTATGCGGAAACAGACAAAGAAATATTACAAAATATCCCTGGTGTTTTTGGCGTTTTTGGGAATACCGAAAAAAGTAGTTTACCTTACCAAATTTTAGCGGACTCGGAAGGGAAAACCTACTCACAACCACAAAACTTAGATCGTTTTTCTTATTCAGATGTATTACCGGAAGGCCATACGAGAGCCTATTTAAAAATCCAAGATGGTTGTAATCGAAAGTGTTCTTATTGCAAAATTCCTGCAGCAAGGGGACTTGGAGTCAGCCGAAACTACCAAGATATATTAGACCAAGTCAAATACTTACAAGACAATGGTGTCGGTGAAATCCAATTAACGGGTGTTAACTTGGGTTGGTATCGTTTGGAAAATGGAGACAAAGGTTTCCTCAATTTAGTAGAAGACATCTTAAAAGTTTTAGAATACTCACGTATCCGTTTGTCTTCGATTGAACCACCCGATGTGGGATCTGGATTACTTGATCTTATGCAGCACCCTAGGTTTTGTAAATTTTTACATGTTCCCATCCAAAGTGGCAGTCGTAAAATTTTAAAAGACATGAAGCGCACTTACCATCCCGATGCGTTTCGTACCCGTATTGAACTAGCCAAATCAAAACTCCCCAATTTATTTTTAGGAACAGATGTGATTGTAGGGTTTCCATCAGAAACTGAAGTCGAATTCCAGGAAACCAAACAATTATTAATCGAGCTAGGTTTTGCCAAATTACATGTTTTCCCTTATTCTGTAAGAAAAGGAACCTCTGCTGAAAGTTTGGGAGATCCCATCCCTGGGGATGAAAAAAAACGCCGTGTTTTGGATTTAATGGCACTCAGCTCCCAGTTACACACTTCTTATGCAAAAACTGCTATTGGGAAAACCTTCGAAGCCATTTTGGAAAATGATGGAAGGCTTGTGACGGATCATTATTTAAAAGGACGTTTACCCGAAACATTCCCCATTGATACATTACAAAAAGGTCAATTTGTCGATGTTAGGTGTGAAGAATATTTTCCCGCCAAAGACAAAGAAGGTGAATTTCGTTTCACTTTTGCAAGATAATCATTTAGAAAAAGAATTCCCAAACAAAACAAAGTCTTCATGATAAGGTCATCATGAATCGGAATTTGCTGTACGGAATTGTAGTTTCAGTTATAATCATTCTAATTTTGTTCCTTGTATTTTTCTTTCGAGGATCTAAGTCGAATCTCATTATCATCAAAAAAGGTTCGTTAGTTGAGGCTGTCTATGCCCTTGGTACTGTGAAACCAGTGGATAGTTTCATCTTGAAGTTCGGGATCGCTGCTTCAGTCCGAGAGATTTATGTAGAAGAAGGGCAATTTGTGAAAAAAGGTGAGCCACTCCTCATCAATGATTCTGGAATTACCTTTCGTTCTCCATTCACTGGCACCATTACCAAACTAAGCATTGCCAAAAATGAAACGGCAATGCCTGGGCTTCCCATATTGGAAATCCAAAACTTAAAAGAAGTGTATATATCAGTTTCTCTCGACCAAGAATCTGCGTTACGTGTGAAACCAGGACAACATGCCCAACTCAGTTTTGAATCCATCCGAGGAAATGTTTACAAAGGGGAAGTCGAACGAATTTATCCGTCTAACGGACAGTTTTTGGTGAGGATTGAACCAAGTGAACTTCCCCAAGGGATTTTACCAGAAATGACAACGGATGTTGCTATAGAAGTTTCTTCCAAGGAAAATGTGATTCTTGTACCACTTGTCGCTGTGGAACGAGGGAAACTCACGAGGTATCGGAATGGGAAACGAGAAAAAATCGAAGTACGTATTGGAGCCATCAACGCAGAGTTTGGCGAGCTCGTCCAGGGGGATTTAATCGAAGGGGATGAGGTCCTAGTCAAAAATTAAATGTTATTCCTTGCAATCCGTCAAATTTTATCTAGACCCCAACAATCCATTTTAACCTTAATTGGGATTATTCTTGGGACTGCTGGTTATATTGTATTTTCTGGAATTATGTTGGGGTTCCAAGCCGTCATTACTGACCAACTTGTGAATTCGGATGGGCAAATCAAAATTTCTCCGAAAGACGAACTCATCACGGAACGTACGTTTGATGATGTATTCTTTCAAGGAAAAGAGGTGAGATGGCTTTCTCCTCCTTCCGGTAGAACAGATAATTCACGTTTAACGAATGTTCTTGGGTGGATGGACAAATTGTCGAATGACCATCGGGTTGTATCCTTTGCTCCTCAACTCACTAAAGAAGTGATATTTGTAAATGGAAAATCAACGGCTCCCGCAAGGTTTGTGGGTGTGGATCCGAATATCCAACCAAAAGTAACCAATCTCAGTGATTATATCGTCGAAGGGAAATTAGCTGACCTTTCACGGGGAACTTCGCTTGCCATTGTTGGGGAAGGGGTACTGAATAAACTCGGTGCCAAATTAGACGATACTATTTTTGTGTATATCCCTGGAACGGATCTAATCCCTATCAAAATTGTGGGAGTCTTAAGCACTGGGAATCGTTTGGTAGATGAAGTGACTGTGTATTCTTCCCTTTCCACTGTACAAAGTATCACAAAGTCAAGTGGTGAGGTATCGCAAATCATTGTCAAAATCAAAGACATTCGTGCGGCTGCAACGATTGCAGAAGATTGGCGTTACTTCAGTAAAGACAAAGTGGAAAGTTGGGACGAAGTGAATGCAAGTATCTTACAAGTGTTTCGGACACAAGACATTGTTCGGAACTCAACAACCTTTACCATCATCCTTGTCGTTGCATTTGGAATTTATAATATACTTAACATGGTTGTGAACCAGAAAAAGAAGGAAGTAGCTATCTTACGTTCGATTGGTTTTGATGAGAAAGATACAATTCAGTTATTCATTTTCCAAGGTTTATTTTTAGGGACCTTAGGTGCTATCATTGGAATTTTGGTAGGGGTTCTTGGTTGTTATTATATTGATGGAATTCCCATAGGAGATCCAAAACAAAACTCAAAAGCACTTATGAAAACCATGATGATTTCTTGGGATGTGATGATTTATATAAAAGGTTTTTCAATAGCAGTTCTTAGTGCTTCGGTTGCCAGTTTTATCCCTGCACGTATGGCAAGCCGTTTGTCACCTGTAGACATCATCCGAGGTGCTACATGATTTTAGGGATTGAAGCAGACCATATTTTTAAATCGTTTGGAGAACCGCCGCAGGTTGTCTTACAGGATGTTTCTTTAAAAATCAAAGAAGGTGATTTTGTTGCCCTCACTGGGAAGTCAGGTTCTGGTAAATCTACTTTGTTGTATATTGTCAGCGGACTCGACAATCCTACAAGTGGCGAGGTAAAACTCAGTGGGAAATCCTTATCCGAAATGGATAGCAAAGCTCTCCATGAACTGAGGAATCTTTCTATAGGGTTTGTCTTTCAATTTCACTACTTATTACCAGAACTAACGGGATTGGAAAATATCACAATGCCCGCTCGTAAAACAAGGAAACAAAAACTAGTAGAAGACTATGCTCTGCATTTGATGGAAAGTTTTTCAGTTTCCCACTGCAAAGATAAGTTTCCAAGCCAAATGTCTGGTGGGGAAGGGCAAAGGGTTGCCATTGCAAGAGCTTTAGTTCAAAAACCCAAGTTTTTATTTGCAGATGAACCCACAGGGAATTTGGATACAGCAAACGGTGATAAGGTGATGGATATATTCAAAAGAATCAATAAAGAGGATGGGACCACAATATTATTTGTGACACATGACACTGATTATGCGGCAATAGCCAGGCAAAGGATCCATATGGTGGATGGAAAAATTGCTGAAATTTCATAAAAAATCTGCTATAGTAGTCTAAATCCGATTTTATAGCAGATTTTTTCCAAAAAAAATGATGAATTCGTATGCTCTTCACCAAGTTTGGTAGAAGACATGTTTGAACATTTTGAAACCGACGCCATCCGCATCCAAACCAAACGCACTGGGGAAAAAGAACATTCCACCCCATTATTTTTAACTTCTAGTTTTGTGTTTGATGATGCCGAACATGCAAGGGCCCTTTTTGCAGAAGAGGTAACAGGAAATCAATACACAAGATTTTCCAATCCAAACACAACAGAACTTATCGAAAAATTATGTGCACTAGAACATACAGAAGATGGTATCGCAACTGCCTCTGGAATGTCTGCGGTCTTTACTTCTATCTTTGGGCTTGTGAAATCTGGAGATCATATTGTATCGGCAAGAGCAATATTTGGCTCCACTCATCAAATATTTGCAAACATCTTACCACGGTTTGGTGTGACTACAACTTACGTTGATATTGATAAACCTGATGATTGGGAAGTTGCGATAAGAGAGAATACAAAGATCCTTTACATTGAAACACCTTCTAATCCAGGACTAGATATTGTGGACTTGGAATGGGTTGCATCTTTATGTAAAAAGAAGAAAATAATCCTTATTGTTGATAATTGTTTTTGTTCTCCATATATCCAAAGGCCAGCTGACTTTGGTGCTGACATCGTGATCCACTCGGCCACCAAATACTTGGATGGACAAGGAAGGACCATAGCTGGTGTGATCTTAGGTAAAAAAGAACTCATCCAACCCATACGGTATATGGCAAGGAACACAGGTCCTTCTCTTTCACCAATGAATGCTTGGATCATATCTAAAAGTTTGGAAACATTGGCAGTGCGTATGGACCGTCATGCAGAAAATGCAATGAAACTTGCTACTTTTTTACAAGAGTCAAGTGATGTTGATCTCGTTAGGTATCCCTTTTTGCCAAATGACCCTGGTTATGCGATCGCTAAAAAACAAATGCGTTCTGGTGGAGGAATTGTTTCTTTTGTCATCAAAGGTGGAGTGGAAAGGGCTAAAAAATTCTTAGACGCACTCCAATGGTTTTCGTTAACGGCCAATTTGGGAGATACGAGAACTACAGTGACCCATCCCACTACAACCACACACTCCAAACTTACTGAAGACGAACGTTTGGCAGTTGGGATCAAACCTGGACTCATCCGAGTGTCTGTAGGGCTGGAACATATTGATGATATCATTGCTGAAGTAAAACAGGCATTGGCAAACTCAAAGTAAACAAATTGTATTCACTTTCTCTTTTTTCGGAAAGAGAAAGTGTTAATTGTTTTTTTGCTTCTGGCGATAAAAGACTACTTTTCTCAAATAAACTTTCCTCAAAACTACGGACATAGTGTTCATCAGGATCTACTAATGTTTCCCATTCGATTCTTTCTATTTTTTCATTTTTCAATTTGTATGTGAAATTTACCGTATGTTTTTCGTTTGGTGCAATTCTTGTATCATAGTATTCTTCTGAAAGACTTGTATTCACTAGACGTCCTATAATGGATTCTTCGATTAAATTTCTTTTTCCACTTTTATCGATTGTATAAAACCGCAAACCAACTTTTGGTACCAAGTAAGTTGGAAAATTGTGACCTACATTGATGGATTTGAGTTCTGCATGGATACGTATTTCAGCATTGGAAATCCTTTCCAGTTTCCAAGAAGGTTGTACAGACTCCCGCACAAATTCTTTGTCATGGATTCCTTTCCATGAATGTTCCCGACCGGGCATGTGGCAATTTTGGCATTGGATTCCTTGTCTGGCAAAAGAAGAGTTACTCCACTCTTTGTAAACTTCCATCAATTGTTTCCCATTTAAAAACACACCATATTCAGGACTTTCATGACAAGATTTACAAAAAAGAGATGACTCAAATTCTATTTTCGCCTGAAATCCGTTATGTGGTAGGGAATCATTGTTCGAATCATTTTGATATACCATTTTTCTTGGAGGACCATACCAAGTTTGATTTCGGATATGACAACTTGCACATTGAACGGAAGGATTTTTAATACCATCGGGGAAATGTTGTTTATGAGATTGGAGGATTTCACTTGTTTGCAAAATAGATGAAACTTCCGCCTTAGTTTCCAACAAAGGAGAGTGACAATCCAAACAATTGTTAAATTCTTTTGGTTTTAATATTTCTTTTTGCCAAACAATCCCATTCCCAATGGACTTCGCATGGAAACTATTTTTCCAAGATTTCCATTGGGTTTCATGGCATCTGGAACATTGTTTGGGATCCAAATTGGATTCGTTATGGGAAAGTGTATTTTGATATCCTTGGTTAGTGCCTGAAAGCAGTGGCAAAGGATGTTTCCAATGTTCCTCTAAAAATGAATTTTCCTTACAACTGCCGTGAATCGTAAAAATCCAAAACAAAACTAACAGTTGTAAAGAAAAAGATTTCATGTATAACGTATGCTCTACGTTGGATCATCCACCGCAAGCATTTCCACCTCCACCTGTCGGACCGCCACCACCACTTGTCCCTCCGCCTGTGCTACTACCACGTAAAAATGATTTGTCTTCTGACCTAATTTTATTCGAAGATTTAACAAATTGCCTTGATAGGTCTAATTGGTAATTAGGAACATTAGCATCTGCATTTGCCGTAATCACTTCGGCAAGTGTTGAAACATCAGTTCTCCAGTAAGAAGCAGGTTGGGTGATGGCACTGGGACTCGACCCTGAACTCGGTGACCTAAGTCCTAAAGCACCAAATTGTTTCCAACCTGCTTCATAAAACCTTGTAGGTTTTCCAAGGATTTGGTGTAATACAAACCAAACAACTGAAGTTCGGATCCCTTCTTCCCCATACAAATAAATAAGTTTTTGTTCAGTGTAACCAGTATTTGATAAGTAAGTGACCAGTTGTGAAAAAGATTTGAATTGAAAACTGGTTCCATCATATAAATCGGTTGGGATAAGATTGTTTGCTGATTTGATCCTTCCTTCAAAAGTAGTGACACATGTATTTGATACAAAACTCGAGTTAGTTTTGGTAGTACAGTTGGCATACTTAGAACCAGATGATGTTGAGTTAGTGGTGCCAGTGTAAGCTGCATTTGTTCGTCCATCGATCAGAAAGTAACCTTCGGTTGGAATCGGATCAACTTCCTCTAAATTACTATTTCCATTTTTCAGTGAATGGATCAGATCTCCAATTGTCAGTTGGATCGCTGTATGGTCACGAAATAATGTTTTTGTAGTACCTGCACGGTTACTATTGGCGTAATTATAAGAAGGTGTTGTGAAGAGAGTATTGGATGCGGTTAAGTCAGCAATTGACCCATTTAACACTGCTAATCTTTCTTTTGGAAAACCCCAGTATAGTAACGAATAGTAGGCGAATGTAGCAGAAGATAAATTTGACAAATTACTTGTATCAGGTGCAAACACAATATAGTCAAATGTTGGATCGATTCCATAAATAGCAAAAAAATCGGATATTTTTTTACCTTTCCCTACGATACCGTCTACTGATAAAACACCATCGTCTCTTGTTTCTGTCAGTAAATCATTTAGATTTGCGACAGGGTATGCATAAGTTTGTTTTGCATCAAAAAAAACAAACCTCCCACTTGACCCAGATGATTGGACTTGGAATACAACTAAGTTACCTGAAGTATAATTTGGTTTATTCGCCGACCAATTGGATAAAAACCTTGATAGTTTCGTACCTGTGATGAGACCACTTTGGTTTTGGTTATAATCAGAATTGGAGAGTGTCGAAAGTTCCTGTGGTGTATAGTTTCTAAATAGAAACGGTGTTAGATCAAGTTTAAGGTTTTGTGGTAAAAAAGCATACTCCGGTTGGCCTTTGCAAGTGATGATCGAAAATAGGAAAAAAAATAGTATTAAGTATTTTTGGTATAACATAGTTCCCTCTTATAAGTTGTATGGTAAAGTAACCGCAAATCCGACTGTTGTGAGTTTTGCGGTGTTATAACCAGCTATGGTTTCCGAAAAGAATAGAGTATAAAAGTTTCCAAAACTATCCACATAACTGAAACCAATCTCTGCGTTATGAAAAATTTCTTTTCTGCCCCAAGCAGGTCGTTCATTTTGTACGTATACATCGTAAGGATTAATTCCATAAAAACTTGGTTGGGGGTAACGAACTAAGTTCCATGGAGGTTCTTGTCTGGGATCCGCATAAGCGTACCCACCTTGACCTACTTGGCCTCGCATACCAATTGTTAAAAATATTGATTCAAAAAATCGTTTGTATATGGCTGAATAATATAAAATATCATCAGGAACTGGATTTTCTCTTTTTCGGTAAGAGAGTTCTCCAAGTCCACCTAATCCCCATATCCCAAAGTCTTTCGCCAAATACAAATTGACTTCCCCACCGCTTGCCCCATCACCTAACGACTGGGGATTCCGATCGTAATCTCCTCGTTTGATTCCTCCAACACGTAAGGATAGGGTAGGCATCCAGCGGTATTTGGAATCAAATTCATCAAGAAGTTTATAACGTAACCCAAATCTGGTATCCATAAATCCATATTTGTCTGGAACTTCAGGAGTTTGTTGTAACCCAAAATATCGATTAAATACTCTGTGACGTCCTAGTTTTCCAAATGCAATGGTTAAATCAGCTGTTAGTCGGTCTGTAATTCCATACTCTAAGGCAAGATTGGCAACTGTGATTCTGACATTATCATCATATTTTGCTTTTTGTCCTGCAAGGAAAGCACTATCATACTCGGAATGGATGAAAACAGGGCGAACCCAGAGCTGACGTTCGTAAGGCGCAAATGCCTGTTGCGAATAAAGACTCGAAGACAATAGAATTAGAAATAAAAAAGATAATTTAAAAAATTGAAATTTAAATTTCATTGTTTATCCTTCTTTTTTTCTGGTAACTTGATATTAAATCTGACTTGGACAAAGTATTCCAATGCTTGTAATTGTTCTTCCGAAAGTTTCCCAGATAATTCTGGTAAGTTGACTCTTCTTTTTTCTGTATTCGGTAAACTACCTTGGAGGTATTCTAATCTTTCTTCTTGATCACTGGCGTTTGAAATTGTTTTTGAATCTAAACTGATTTCTTGGTTAAAGATGGCTTTTCCTAAATGGTATTTTTCACGATCTTGGCCTTGTGGAATATTGGCGATTCCACCACCACTAATACCACCAGATGCAAAAATAAAATTTGTAGATACGAAGCTAATAGATAATATTAAGATTATATATTTCATAAAACTTTCCCTTTTTTTATATTATGTTTTTTTTCCTAAGAGAATCTTGGATCATTCTCTTAGGAATATATTTGATTTAACGTTTGTATGCTTTGTCTTCTTCGATGATTTTTCTAGATGTAGTCGCAAACGTATTTAAGTTCGTTGGTAGATTTACATCTACATCACCCGCTACATTATAGGTAATCACTTCCGATAACTCTGGAACATCTGTACGATATGGTGAATCAGATGGGAGTTTTGGTGCAGGACCTCCACCAGTCAAACTTCCCCATTCAATCCAACTTCCATCATAGTAAGTAGAAGGGTATCCAAGTATGGCTATATAAGAAAAACCAGTGACTTGTGATCGGTTATTTGTTCGGCATAACTGAATTGCAGTCTGTCCACTTTGGTAACCGCGTGCATCATAATAAGCTTTGAGATCTGATTTTGATTTAAAGCGATGTTCTGTGTCCAAAAGACCAGTCCAAGGTACGTCTTTTGCACCTTTGATTCTCCCTTCAAAACCAACATATTTGCCAGATACTTCCGAAGTGGTGCTACGAACGACTCCATTGTATTCGTTACTACTTCCAGAAGAAGACCTTGCATCCGAAACAAATACACTAGAAGTGATACCAGGAATGTTTACATTATTTGGATCTTTTACTGCTTTGATGACATCTTCTACTGGCAACATCAAGATTGTATTATCAACACGTAGGCTTTTTACACTATAGCGGTTGTTTAGGTTAGGTGGGGTATTGGTAGTGGAACTGAATGGAACAAAATTTCCATCTGTTACAGCGAGTCTAGGTAGAGTTCCGTTAAGGAAGGCTAAATTTTTATGATCAAACCCCCAATAACGAAAGGAATAAAATCCACGAAGAGTCCCTTGGACATGGTTTGCAGCATTTGCCGAGGAAACAAAAACGACCAAATCATTGACTGGATCAATGCCAAATCGATTTAAGATAGCATCAACTTTGGCTCCATTAGCGATTATGGATACTGTATCACTGAGACCACTGTTTCGCTTTTGGCTGAATCCATCTCCACCATCCAAAGCACTTGCTCCATCAGCAAAAGTGAATGAATATACCACTACATCATTTCCATTTCCAGATACGTATTCTTTTCCAACAGTGGCACTTGGACCATTTTGTAAAATGACCAATTTCCCATTGATACCATTTGGTTTTGTTCCTGCCCAGTTGTTAACCCATTTACCCAATGTTTGAGGGGTGATGAGTCCATATTCATTTAAGTTGTAATCATCGTTCGATTCTTTTGCAAGTTCGACAGCTGTATTCACTTTGATCCCATTGGACAAAGCCAAGGCAGCAAGTAATAAGTTTCTATTGTTATCGTTTTGGTTGTTTCCACCGCAGGCTCCTAGAAACCCCGCGGTAAGAATGACAACCATCAATTGGTAGAGATAGGTTTTCATTTTGAATCCTTACATTTAATTCCAACTCACTCCCTGTAGGGGTTTGCACCAGGGATATGGATATTGGTAAGGTCTAGGTAAAATTAGGGGTTAAAGAGAAAAAGTTGGAATTTAATTTAGCAGACGAAAACTCTGTAATAACGTATACTATTTTGTACGAACCTCCAACTCATTTTACAAAGGATATTTAAGCCAATTTCTTGTATTGATTTGTGATTGTTTTTAGCGAAATTTTTTAGTAGAAATCCACAACAACCGAGAAGGTTCGTTTGATTCATTTTCAATGGATTCCAGTTCTGAGATGGGAAAAAATACACATTCACCAACTTCTAGTTGGTAAGATTTTTGTTTTAATTTGATTTTAGAGGATCCGAAAACTTGATAAATTTTAATATCATGTGCTTGCGGAAGGTGTTGGAACTGATTCACTTTCCCTTGTTCTATACTCCATTCCACTAAATTCAGCCTTTCGCGTTCTTCTTGGAATAAAACCCTTGATTTTATTGGGTTTTTTGGAGATGTCCAAACCTTACCTTCATGTAATGGAAGGAAACGTGGTGATTGTGAAAACAAATCAGGAATCATCTCTCCAATGGGAATTCTTAAAGTTTTCGAAAGCTTCCACAAAATTCCAATACTCGGTGTGGTTTTGCCTGATTCAATCAAACCTAACATCCCTCGACTGACGGTTGATAGTTGTGAGAGTTTTTCCATCGAATAACCAAGTTCCAACCGTCTTCGTTTTAAGGTTTCACCCAAAACAACGGTAAGAACCTCATCGACATTTTGGTCTAATTCCCTTTGGTTTTCTTGGTTGTCGTTTTGTCCTTCCATAACATCATCCCTTGGATGCTATGTTTGATATATTGGATATTTTGTAAAGTAAAATGAATATTTGGTAGAAATATAGGAAAATACAAATTACAGAAACTAGGGCTTCGAAGAGAAGGATTGGATCGGAAATTTGGTAAAAATACAAAGAGGGTAAATTTAATCGAACGTTTGTTAAATATGAAACTTGGAGGATTGAAATCAAAATCCAAGGGAGGACGGATTTTGAACGAGAAATTGTAATGATAGGAATTAAGATTAAAAAATACCAAGGGTTCAGAATAGGAAATAAGGTAAGGGCAAAGTATCCGATATAGAAATAAAAATGATATTTACGAGATAGGAGAATAAAACGAATCTTTCTGTTTTTTTTGGGCAGAAGGAGATACAAATAAAAATATAATAATATCAACTGGGAAAAAAAAGGAAAACTACGCAAGTTTATCGTAAAAAAATACTTCCAAAATGGTTCGAAAAATTGATTAAAATAAAAAGATTCACCAAATCTTTGTAAGTTGTTGAAACCAAAGTCAGACGAATTGGGATATAAAATCAGATATATCAAATAAAAAATAAAAAATCCAAAAGTAAAGGAAACGAATATCGAAACAAATAAAATTCCTCTTTGTTTTAGATTTCTAATCCAAAAATAGGGAAGGAATAATATTCCATAAATCATTGCAATGAATTTTGTATGAACAAGAATACCAAAGACAAATCCACTTCTAAATATCATCTTACTTTTAAGATAATAGGAAAATATCCAAAAGAAAAATAATAAAATGATCTCAAAATGCATGTTTATATATACTTCTTTGACTAGAATTGGATAAATCCAATAAAGGATTACTGGACTCTTTCGATTGTGTTTTGAAAAAAGAAAAAAACAGACCGATTCAAACAGCAGATAACTGCATTTTAAAAAAAATACCGAAAAACTATAAGTAAATATAGAAAAATAGAATAAAACGAAGGGGCTATAAATTGTTGTCCATTCTGGATGATTGATTTTGGAAAGTAACTCTTTAGAAAAAGAATCTAAGTTACTATTTGGAAAAAAATATATAGGTGGAAATTCGTATGGCGAAATATGATTTCGAATTAAATCACCTTCCCAAAGGTATCTTGCCCAATCATCTTCCCAAATTGGTGGTAAAAAAATACAAATGATCCTAAATCCAAAACCTAGGATTAAAAGGAGATTATAATATTTTTTATATTTTTGGTTTGGTAACCTTACTACTTTAAAGAATAAAGTAGTAAGTAGAATCGTAATAAAAAGTAAAATCCATTCAAACAACGGAAGGTTACTATTTATTAAAATTTAAATTATTACAACGTTCACAAACTTCTTTTGGGATAAGGCCAAATTTCATCAGTAGACCAAACATAAAACAACCTGCACACCATCCAAGAAACGATTCGAGTGATGCAAAAAAAACAAGTGTTGCAAGTGTGATTTGGTAAGGTAAGGTATGTCCACTTAAGAAAAAAATAATTGCTGTTAGGCTAAATGAAAATCCAATGAGTTGTGCAAATCGTTTCGGTGGACCTGCACTAGGAACAAAGGAAATACCAAGCCAAGGAACCAAATACCGTGAAGTAAAAAATGCGAAGGGTTCCCATTTTGGTCCGTAACTCACTCGGAGTGTGAAACCTAAAAAGAGTAAACCAAGCACTACCAAATTTGGAAACAATAGAGCAAACACCCCTAAAATGACAACTGTTGATGCCACGATCCGAGTGACATTTTCATTGACTACGTCTGGATAAAACCCAAGTTTCATAAGATCCTCCGTTCTCCTCCAATTTTGGATGGGGGATCGGTTTGGCAAGATAAATTCGTTTTCTTGGAGGAAATGTTTATTTTATTGACGGAAAATTCGTCTTAAAAGAGAACTTACATCAGTTTGGGAGGATCTTTGTATGAAAATTCAGAAAACGTATGGCATTTACCTGTTTTCATTTTCTCTATTTTGGGCTCTCTGGCTACAATTAACAGCAGGTCCAACAAAACAAGTCCACCATTTAGAAGTAGAAACCTGGTTTCTCTCACCGAAAGAAACCATTGTTTTACCCGATTTCAAAATCATTGATAC
The DNA here is from genome assembly GCF_040833965.1 of Leptospira sp. WS39.C2. Lineage (NCBI taxonomy): Bacteria > Pseudomonadati > Spirochaetota > Leptospiria > Leptospirales > Leptospiraceae > Leptospira > Leptospira iowaensis. The sequence continues at coordinate 2,749,004 of NZ_CP162142.1, read as the reverse complement.
AAGATCAGTTTCATCTCGTTTTACGGATCAGGTGGCAAATGCACACATTCTTGGGTGGGAAGACTTATCCCAAAAGGAAAGTCCATTTCGTGGGAAACTGCAATCAATCGAAAGTATACATAAAAAACTTTTCAGTTTGGGATTCAATCAAAACGACACCATACTTGTGTTAGGAGATGGAACCAAAGGATGGGGAGAAGAGGGGAGGATCGTTTGGAGTTTACGTGAAGTTGGGTTTTCAAAGACATTTTGGTTTAATGGAAAAATTAGTTCCTTCAAAGAAATTTTAGAAACCAGAAAAAGAATTCAGGGTTCTGATCAAACTAAATCCATAAATCTTTTCACCACCAAACCTAAAACCCCGGTAACAACCAATATAACAAAAGAAGAGATCACCAAACATTTACCATTAGGAACTTATCAAATTTTAGATACAAGGGAACCAAGAGAATATTTGGGCTCTACACCTTATGGAGAATCGAGAGGTGGGCATATTCCAGGAGCTAAATTGTATTATTACCAAAACTTATTTGATGACAAAGGTCATATTAAATCAAAAGATGAGGTTGTTAAAACTCTTACATCACTTGGTATAACAAAATCCAAACCAATCATTGCGTATTGCACGGGTGGTGTTCGTTCTGCTTTTGTTGTTGGTATTTTAAGATCCTATGGTTTCAATGCATATAATTACTCTGGCTCAATGTGGGAATGGTCTTTTAATAAAGACCTTCCTTTGGAAAAATAAGATTGAAACGTAAAATATTCATTCTCTTAATCTTTTTCTTTACTATCATAATTGGATTGTATGTTTACAAAAATCGTAGAGAGGTAGCAATTGAGGAAGTATTTCCTGGGAAAATTTGGGCAAAACCTATCCCAACACTTCCCGATGTAAAAGGAGTGGGTGCACCAACGGCAAAAAATTGTGGGAATTGCCATTCAGAAATTTATGAAGAATGGAAGTTGTCTACACATGCAAATGCCTTAAGTGATATCCAGTTCCAATCTGAATTAGCCAAACCAAGTTCACCCAAATGGATTTGTCTCAATTGTCATATTCCCATTCAAAACCAACGAGAGACTATTATCACATCATTACGTGGCGGGGATTATTTCCAACCCATAGAAATTCAAAATCCAAATTTTAATCCAGAAATGAAGGAAGAGGCAATTACTTGTGCAACTTGCCATGTCCGAGTGGACGAAAAAACAAATCAAAGTTATGTGATTGGTGCTCACGGCGGAACATCACCTCCGCATCCTATGAAAATCAATCGAGATTTTTTGAACAACCGATGCCAAGATTGTCACAATGAAACATATACTCTCAACCAATCCTTGGTTTGTTCCTTCCAAACGGGAACTGAATTACAGAATACAAATTCTCAGAATACATGTGCAACTTGCCATCTACCAGAAGTCAGAAGGTCATTTGTGAAATTATCTTTGAACCGACCAGTTCGCACTTCACATCGACATGGATTTATTGGGGGCGGAGTTCCTAAGAAGTTTGATCTTTATAAAGACCAAATTCGATTGGGATACAAACCTGGTATTATACTTTCTGAATTTAAATTAGAAAAAGGGACAATATCCATTCGATTGCAAAATAAAAATGCAGGACATCATGTTACAACAGGGGATCCCGAAAGATTTTATCTCTTAATTTTAGAAGGTTTCGATTCTTTTGGAAAAATCATATTCCAGAATGAAACTAAAATTGGTCAGGATTGGGAATGGTCTCCTCAAGCAAAAAAAGTAAATGATAACCGAATCCCTTCTGGTGGTGAATTTAGTTGGATACAAAAACCTAAAAATGAATCTAATTCCATAGTTAAATATAGGTTCCAAGCGATCCATGTCCGATTGAAAAATATTACTTCTGATTTTATGATACAATCAGCAAACCAAGTACCAGATCCATACCAACAAAAAGTGAAACAGATAAAAACATTGTACCCTCATAGTTCAATTATCATTGAAAGTACATTCGTTATAAAAGATAAATCCAGAAAAGATACAACTTTAGAAGCTTTATTCAATACAAATGCGAAACGAAGAGGAGAATAAAATCATTTGTATCATCCCTGCTCGGGATGAAGAAGAAAGTATCGAATTAGCTTTAACGGGTCTCATAAAAAACTCTGGTTTAAATATATCAGACTTCCTTATTGTGAACAACGCTTCAAAAGATAATACTTTGACAATTGTGAAACGAATGGGGGTCAAAGTTCTAGATTGTACGGAAATTGGGTATGGGAATGCTTGTATTGTTGCTCTTAATTGGATCCAAAAATCCATATCCAAACCCCAATATATTTTATTCTGCGATGCAGATGGATCCGATGATCCCAAGGATATTAAAAATTTAATCCAAACTATCATTAAAACTAATGCTAACCTAGTGATTGGTTCGAGGTCACTGGGGAAAGCAGAAACAGGTTCTTTATCCTCCATTCAAATTTTTGGAAATGCGTTAACATGTTTATTAATCAAAATTTTCTTTCGAAAACACTACACTGACATGGGGCCACTCAGGATCATTCAATATGATTCGCTTTTGCGATTGGATATGAAAGATAAGACTTGGGGATGGAATATTGAAATGCACGTCAAAGCATTACAAAAACAAATGCAAGTGATTGAGATACCTGTTGATTATAGAAAAAGAATTGCCGGGGTTTCTAAAATATCTGGAACCCTTTTTATGTCCTTAAGAGTTGGAACTAAAATACTATTTACATTTTTTAAATTACTTATTTTTGGTAAGTGAAAACTTTGTATAAGAATGATTTTATTTTTTCTTTATCCATTCCTTTTGTTTTTTGTGGTACATGGATTTGATAGAAATGAGATTCAAATTATTCTTATTTCATCAGTTATTTTGGGTTTATATTTCTTTTATTTAGAAAAACGGTTACAATTTTTTAAAAATCGATTTCGGTCTTTTTTTGTTTATAGTATCATTTTGAGGTGTTTTGCATTAGGTTCGGATCCTAACTTTAGTGATGATATTTTTCGGTATTTATTTGATGCAAAATTAATATTAAATGGGTTTTCTCCATACCAACTAACACCATCAGAGTGGATATTAATTCAACCCTTAGATTCAATTGAGCTAAAAGAAATTTTCTCAAAAATGAATAGTCCAAACTATTATACCGTATATCCAATCTTCCTTCTTTTTTTCTATATGATTGGTTCTTTACTCAATTTGATATTTCATTCAAACTTTTTAGGTGTCCAATTTGTATTTTTAACCATCGATGTACTAAACTTATATTTGATACGTAGGTTTTATCCAAAAGAATCAAATTCTTTTTACTGGGTATATTATGCAAATCCTCTGATAATAATTGAAGGGATTTCTCAAATGCACCCAGAGATTTTACTGGTCCCTTGGATTTTGCTAATCGTTAAAACAAAAAATATATGGAAACGTGGGCTTTTTCTCTTATTTTTAACCCAACTCAAAATAAATACCGTATTATTTATGTTTGGTGTTTCGAAAAATAGAAAAAAGATTTTATATCTGGCAATTGGGATCGTATTCTTTTTTATTTTGTGGAAGTTGACAGTGTTTTCTAATTTAGAAACTCAAGGTGAACGTGGGATTGGATTGTTTTTCCATTCCTTTCGCTTTGCAGGAATTTTTGAGCCATTCTTTTATTATCCTTTTTCTTTTTTCGGTATTACCTACCTCTCCGGTTTGGTATCTTTAGTTGTTTGTGGAGTCTTATTGTGTTTTTTATTTCTAAACCGAACCTATATGAGTCTTTCTATTGAAAAACGTATGTTTCTTTTGTATGGGTTATTCCTATTCTTTTCGCCAGTCATCCATCCATGGTATTGGATAGTTTTTTTTATCCTTGGGATGGTCAGTCGAATCAGTATAAATTTGATTTCGTATATAATATTTTTAGCTTTTTTATCTTATCTTATATATGTATCGGATATATTCTTTTATATATATTGGGTATTATTTTTATTAGGCATAGGTCTTTATGGAAGTAAGGAAATTAATCATCTTCGCCAAACAACCTAGGTTTGGCCAAGTAAAAACAAGATTGGCAAAATCGATAGGTGATACGCATGCTCTGGAAGTGTATCAAACTTTATTATCACTTACTGGTTCGATAACAAAAAATTTAAATGCACAGAAGATAGTGTATTGGGATGAAATTCCACTCACGCCGAATTCGTGTTTTAAAGAAGAATTTCAAAATATGGAACAAACAACTGGTGATTTAGGGAAAAAAATGGAGGTAGCTTTCCAAACGGAATTCGATCAGTCAAATTGTAAGACATTAATCATTGGGACTGATTGTCCATATCTCACGGATAAAATATTTGAAGATGCTTATCTAGCATTGGATCATTCTGATTTTGTAATCGGACCTGCAACGGATGGTGGTTATTATTTATTAGGAATGAAAAAATTCAATCCAATTGTATTTCAGAACATACATTGGAGCACAGAGACTGTATTATCAGAAACAATTCGGAAAATAATAGAGAATCATTTTACTTATACACTAATACAAGAGTTAAATGATATTGATACCGAAAATGATTGGTTGGAATGGCAACAAATGAACTAATTCATCTGTTGTAAAATAAGTTCAACTCTTCTATTTAAGGCTTCGTGTTCTTTTGTTTGGTTTGGTGATTTAGAATTTCCAAAGAAAAGTCTTCTGATTTGGTTAGGTTCTACTGAGTGGATTAATAGAAAACGCTCTACCTCTAAGGATCGTTTTTCGCTGATCAACACATTCTCTTTGTTTGTTTTCCCTTCCACTGCATGTGCGTTGATTTGAATTTCATAATTTTTATTTCGGTATAAAAAATCGGCTACGGATTGCAGTCGGATTTGGTCCTGTTTCGGTATTAAATTTGATTTTTTTGTAAAATAAATTGTAAAAGAAGTAACGTCTGTTTGATTTTCAGTTTTTTGATATGGATTCTCGAAAATCACTCCCTCTTGTGCATATAAATTTAGATTCGCACTAGAAAAGTATTGAACAGTGTAAGTTAACAAAAGACAAAATAGTACTTTGTTAGTTTTAAAGAGTGGCATAGTTTTATTTTCGGTATGTTTCTAATTTTTCCGAAGATAGGTATCAAAAATTATGATTGAAATATGTCCCTTCCCATTATTTTCTCATCTAAGGTATATAAATGAAACTAAAAGAGTTAGCTGAACGATTGAATGCAAGTTTCACTGGAAATGGTGAATTAGAGGTGAATGGAATCAAAGATTTAGAACACCATACTTCAGTTGATCCAAATAGCATCTATTATGTGGCGTCAAAAAAATATTTAAACAAACACAAAAAAGCTGCTGATGTAAAAGTTGCACTTACAATTGATTCCCTTGCTTCTATTTTTCCAAATGCTATCATCATTCCCGAAGAAGGTTCAAAAGTAAAATTCATACAAGTAATTTCCTTTTTCGAAAAAAAGCCTAGTTATCCTTCTTCCATTTCTCAAAAAGCAAGTATCCATCCAACTGTTACACTGGGTAAAAATGTAACCATTATGGATTTTGTTGTCCTCCAAGAGAATGTTAAAATTGGTGATAATGTAATCCTTTATCCAAATGTTGTATTAGAATCAAATGTAGAAGTAGGCGATGAAACCATTATAAAATCTGGTGTTGTGGTCTATTACGATTGTAAAATTGGAAAACGGAATTTGATCCATGCAAATACAGTGATAGGTGCTGATGGGTTTGGTTTTTATGATTATTCAGGTGTTCGCTATAAAGTTCCACAAATTGGAAATGTAGTGATTGGTGATGATGTCGAAATGGGTGCACATTGTACGGTGGATCGTGCTGCTTTAGAATCTACAACGATTGGAAACTTTACTAAATTTGATGACCATGTACACGTTGGCCATAATTGTCGAGTTGGTAATTATGTGTATATAGCTGGTGCAACAGTACTCGCTGGATCTGTAACCGTAGAAGATGGTTGTTTTTTAGCTGGTCAATCAGCTGTCGCAGAACACCTAACAATGAGAAAAGGTTCCATACTATTGGGTTTGTCTGGACTTACAGAAGACTCAAAGGAAAAAACCGCCTATTTTGGGATACCTGCAAGACCAGCGCTTGAAATGCATAGGATTCATAGTTCTTTGCCATTATTACCAGAAATTGCAAAAGAACATACCAAACGAAAAAATTTAGAAAATTAATTTAGATAAATTAAGATTCTAAAATTTCCTTGAGAGCGGTTAAATTTTCGTTCATCTGTGATTTTAGATTCATTTTGACAAGGCCTTCACTCAGTTTAAAGAGGCCTCGTAATTCCATTTTATCGATGATTGTCAAATGGCATTCTTTTTCCTTTTCGGAAAATTCGTATCGATCTGTAAATTTCATTCCATTTGCTGTACAACTGGCAATAATCAGTTTATTATCTACAACTTCTTCAATTTTATAAATTTCGTTTAGTTTGAAGATCCCTAAATCGATTTGGATTTTATACTCTGTCGCTTCTGGATTGATAACTTCGACTTCATGTATACTTTTGTTATATGAAGTTTGGTTTAACATATTCCGAACATAAAGGAAAACTTCCGATATTGGTCTTTTGATTACGGTCTCAACTTTTGTTTCGATCATTTATTTTTTAGAATCGTTAATCCACTGTTTCCAAATTTCAGGTACAAAACCTACAGTGGCTTTTTTTCCATCTCTCACAATTGGTGTTTTGAATAGAAGAGGGTTTGTTAAAAGTGCTTCTTCTTTATCGTATAACATATATTTCAGATTTTTATCTTCGTAAACTTTAGATTCGGTATCGATTAAATCATCTAAGTTTACACTTCCAAGTATGGATCTGAGTTCCCCTTTACTCATTTCTTTTTCTTGTAAGTTGATGAATTGGAACTGGATACGCCTCTCTTGGAAGAATAGTTGCGCTTTTTTTGAGTCTTTACACTTTTTGGTTCCGAAGATCTGGAGGTTCATCCAAAAATTGACTTCTTAAATTCTTCGAGTAATGGTTCTGATCCAGATAACATCAATTCTATTTGATCTTTGTCTAAATCATACATAACATGAGCTTGTAAAAACAAAGTAAACTCTTCTGCAGATACTTTTTTTGCATCGAAGTTTTCTTTCAGAAAGTTATACCATGCAGCTAGGATGACCTTCTGGTGGGCCAATTCTTTAATACCGATGGTAATGATTTTTGAGGATTTCATGTAATTTTCTTAAAGAATTTCATCTATTCTTTTAGATCGTCAATCCAAAAACCTTTGGAAGGCTGAAAAATACAAAATCCATGCACCAGAATTCATGTCCAACCTTCGAAATGATTGTGCAGTGCTCACAGTTGCATCAATGATTCTTGTATCATCTATGACACCCACTCGTCCATCTGCCCGAATATAAAAACTCGATGTTTCTCCATTATAATTTCCACTGAATTTATCGATCGCTACATGATGATAACCAAGTCCAATTTGAAAAAAAGTATTTTCGTATAACCTGTGATTGATGGCTGTCTCTAAACGATAAACAAGTCCACTTCCGCGGAGTCTACCCCTTTGGTTAAAGTATTGAGTGTTTGGCAGTGGTTCCCCAATGGAATATCCTCGGATATTCCAATCCGCAGAAGTAAAACCCATACCAAGTCCGTTTTCCCATTCCCAGTTCCTCCAGATTGGCATTGTAAAATGGTACATGCCTAATACATGATAAGAATAAATTTCAGAATTAAGTTTTGTGTAATATAAATCACTCGTAACTTCTGTTAGTTGTAGGATTTGCCAGTCATTCCGTCCTACAAAAAAACCTATCCGGTTTCTAGAATCCAAAAGAAATCGAACAAACCCTTCATAAAGATAGGTAGTTTTTCCTCCCTTGAGATTCACATCCGAAAAAACAAGGGGGTTGAAAGTGGAAGCAAATTGTTTGAGATCACCATCAAACCTTCCCGGAACTCTTTCTCCTAATCCATATCGCATACCGACTTCGATCCCAGAAGGTTCTGCCAAAAGTGCATGATGGGGAAAAAACGAAATTAGAGAAAGGAGAAACGAAAGGATTACAATACATCTTGACATAACAATTTCATCCAATTTCGTGAGGAAGAATCTATATGGAAACACTCTTTCAAAACGGATCTAAGTTTAATCTCATTTTAGGGTCAGATATCCTAAGCCCATATTTTTACCTCATTCTGATTGCATCGCTTTATTTGAACGTTCGGTTGGGTTTCCCACAGATCCGATTCCTCTTCCTTTCTCTCAAAATCCTCACAGGCAATATGGATTTTAAAGGGTCAAAAGGCCAACTTGTCCATTCCCAAGCTTTTTTTGCAGGGATTGGTTCATCGCTTCTATCTGGTTCTGTAATTGGAACGGCTCTTGCCATCGCCTATGGCGGAATTGGTGTTCTTTTTTGGATTTGGGTAATGAGTCTTTTGGTAATGCCAATTCGTTTTGTTTCTTCTACCTTGGCAGTAAAATTCAGAAACCAACTTCCTAGTGGTCGTTATCTTTCGGGACCAATGTACTTCATCGAAAAAGCGCTGCGTGCCAAGTGGCTTGCCGTTGCTTTTTCCTTAGCGAGCCTTGTGACAGTTTTGGTTTTCGGAGGAATTTTTCCTTTTGTTGGCCTCACTTATCTCACCAAAGAAGGATTGAATTTATCAGGTTTATCAGGTCCAATATCGCTTTCTGTCATTTTACTTTTTATTGTTATAGGTGGTGTTAGGCGAGTGGGGAGGGCAGCGAGTATCCTTGCTCCAATAGGAATTTTATTATTTATCTTTGGTTATTTCTCTCTTTTTTCTAATGGAATGATTTCGTTTTTTGGATTTGTTGCAGATGTCACAAAAGAGGCCTTTTCTATTCAAGCCATGCAAGGTGGTGGAGCTTTTGGAGTTTTACGTGCTCTTTCTGTTTCTTTAAGTACTTTCTTTTTATCCACTGAAACCGCGGTTGGAAAATCTTCTGGGATAGCAGGTGTAGTGCGAACTGACTATGCCGCAAAGCAAGGGTTAGTGAGTATGCTCGCTTCCTTTTTTGAAGGATTTATCATGGCTACCATGGTGGGATTTGTTTTATACTCTTATGGTGCAGTAAACTTAGAAACGATCCTCAGCTTTCCAGAACGTATTTTAGAACAACGAGATTCCATTCCCGCCATCTTATTTATCGTGTCCTTTTTGTGTTTTGGAGTTTTGAGTTTGGCTGGATGGTTCTATAGTGGGGAACAAAATGCATTTTATGTGTTTGGTGAAAAGTTTTCTAATTTTTTTAGAATGTTATTCATTGGATCAACACTTGGATTTTCGTACCTATATGTAAAATATGGAGTGGATGTTTTATCATTTGTTATGCATTGGGGTTATGTGGCGGCAGTGATCACAAGTGTTCCACTTCTTGTCTCTCTGATGTTACTTGGAAAATCGGCTAACCTTGAGCTCAAAAAATATCTCTCCGAATCTGGTGCAAGGTATGAGATATTCAAAGATATCTATTTACTATTTTTAACTTTACTCCCTAAAAATTTAATCTCCAAAATCTTTGGATACTTTTCTACGTTAAAGTTACCAAGATTTATGATGATCCCGATTTTAAAGGCATTTGCAAAAGCTTATAAAATTAACTTAAGTGAAGCGGAACTCGAAATCAAAGAATATGCTTCCCTCAACCAGTTTTTCACTCGTGCCCTTCGGGCCGAAGCTCGTATCATTGATTCCGCCGCCAATGCTGTTGTTTCTCCAACAGATTCCAAAATCACAAGTTTTGGGAACATTAACCAATCCACAATCATCCAGGCAAAAGGGATTGATTATTCCGTTAAAGAATTGTTAGGTTCTGAGAAATTCTACCCACACTTTACGAATGGAAAATACATTACCTTTTATCTTTCCCCACAAGATTATCATAGAATCCATAGTCCGTTCGCTGGCCAAATTTTAGGTTACTATTATGAACCAGGAAAACTCTTTCCTGTGAACGACCTTGCGGTTCTCAATATCCGTGGACTTTTTCCTAAAAACGAAAGGCTTATCACTTTCCTGCAAACAGAATACGGAAAAATTGCCGTGATCAAAGTAGGGGCCTCGAATGTGGGTAAAATCCGAGTCACTTACGACAATAAAATTGTGACAAATAATTGGATCCGTTTTGCCAAAGAACACCACTACAAAGATGTCTCCATTATGATTGATAAAGGATCTGAGATGGGTCGTTTTGAAATGGGATCCACTGTCATCCTAGTGTTTGAGAATGACACGATTGATTTGACAAACATCCAACTGGGAGATAAGATCCAATACGGCACTACCGTGGGCCATTTTAAGTCCAAAAAGACAAGTTTACCGGTCAAATTTTAAAATGATGAATTTCCAACTGGCTACTTTTCCAAAAGAAATTTCTTTCGACGATGATTTCCTCTACATCGAGTGGAAAGATGGGCATGGTAGCAAATACTCACTGTTAGACCTGCGGAAAAAATGCCCCTGTGCTACTTGCAGAGGTGGGCATGGTGGGAAAGTGGGCCAAGCAACTGGTCATATTGAGTCCATCAAACTCATTTCTTGGACCAAAGTAGGCCGGTATGCAATTTCCATCGTTTGGAGCGACTACCATAACACAGGAATTTATTCCTATGACCACTTACGAGCCTATGCCGAGGGAAATGCTGGTGCCTTTGACTGAGGTTTGTTTACTTTTTGTCAATTCAGAAAAAAACTGAGTGACAAAAACATTCGTATTATGTCTCATTATCCTAAGTTTTTCCGGAGATAAAAGGGCATGGGTGAAGGTTCACTCTCACAAGACGAGATAGACGCATTACTACAAGGTGCGGATGATACATTCGACCTCTCTTCCTTAAGTGGCGCATCCAGCTCGTCATCGGACAACCTATCTCCAATTGACCGCGACATTATTTCTGATGTGATCGGCTCTGCATTCCAGGTGGCGGGGAACACACTTGGCACGATCTTGGCAAAAAACACTCGTTTTATGAACCCTGCCACCGAATCGAGCTCCTCTGGTGATATCCAGAAAGAGTTGGGCTCAAAATCGGTAAGTTTGTATTCAACCATTAGCGGCAGTTTGGCGGGACGAGTTTGTCTTGTTATGGCCCAAGAAAACGCCGCAAAAATTGCAGGTGTAATGATGGGGGGAATGGCTCCTCCTGGCCAACTCGACAACGCTCAATTACAAACCTTAAAAGACTCACTTGCACCTATCCTCGGAACTGTTACTGCTCAAATAGGAATGAAACTTGGTGGGACCATGTCTGGTAGCCCTCCTGAGATCTCTCTTGTGAATTCTGGGCGTGATTTGCAACTTCCGGATGACAGCACTTTGGTGAAAACTTCCCTCAGTTTGAATATTGATGGTGTTGGATCCTTTAAAGTATATTATGTAATCTCATTGACTATGGCAAACTCCATCCTGGATATCCAAAAGGGTGGTGGTCAAAAACAACAACAACAGTCCGGCGGAATGAATGTTAACATGCAACCAAACATGGGCATGGGTGGCGGACAAGGTTCTGTTGGAATCAAAGGTGTGAATTTTCCATCACTTGCTACGGCTGGTGGTGGACCAGGACAAACCAACCTCAACCTTCTCATGGACGTGCAAATGGCACTGACTGTGGAACTTGGGCGAACCAAAATGTATATCAAAGACATTTTGGGTTTGGGGGAAGGTTCCATCATCGAGTTAGACAAGTTAGCTGGTGAGCCAGTGGATTTACTTGTAAATGGCAAACTCATCGCCAAAGGTGAGGTTGTGGTCATCGATGAAAACTTTGGTGTTCGTGTCACCGATATCGTAAGTCCTACAGACAGACTCAAAGGCGAAAAATGATCCAAAAGACTAGGACACGGAAAATAAGGAATAGGAAAGTTATGTACTTTTCTTTTCTCTTACTTTTTCTCATCACACCTTTATTTTCGCAAAACACTGATACCAAAGAACTCGATCAAATTTTACGCCAAGAGTTGGGTGAGTCGAAACCAAAAACGAGTGGAATAGACGGTGCCTCCAATGGAAATTCAGGTTCCAGTTCGGATTCGGGCAACCAAACAAATGGAAAATCAGGGAATGGATTTGATCAATCGCCAAACACAAATCAGTCTTCCGATGGAAATAAACAGGAACCAAACTTAATCCAAGAAAGATATGCGGAAAATCTTGATGATTCTCCTTCCGCTACTTGGATTTTAGTCAAAATATTATTTGTCTTAGCAATTCTTGTAGGTGCTGGGTATTATTTGATTTTGCAAATGCAAAAATCAAAATCAGCCAAATACCCTGTGAAAGGGTTTATGAAGGTGCTTTCGAGTTTGCCTTTGTCTGCAACACAATCTGTTCAAATCATTGAGGTGGGCGGCCGTACACTTGTGTTAGGTGTTGCTGACGGTTCTGTGAGTTTACTCACTGAAGTTACGGCCCCTGATGAAAAAAACCAAATCCAAAAAATGAAAGAGGAAGCAGATCCTTACGTTCCCAACTTTTTGGAAACAGTGCTTGAAAGTTTACAATCCAAAGCACAAAGGAAAATCCGAATCAATCCGAGCCAAATGGAAGGTTTGGAAATGGATGGGGCTGCCGAAATCCAACGAAAGGCCAAAGAAGGTTTGGAACGACTTCGCAAACACAGAAAACTTTTGGAAGGAGGAGAGACATGAAACTTCGTTTTTTTTCCTTCTTAAAGAGACATAAATCAGTTATTTTTCTCATTAGCATTTTGTTTTTAGTTTCAGCGAGTGGGTTTGCAGGGCTACTCGCCCAAGACAAAGGTTCTAGAATCCCAATTCCTAATTTATCATTTAACGTAAATGAGGCGAGAGGACCTAAAGAAACGAGTTTATCCCTGATGATCCTTTTTCTTGTCACGATCCTTTCTCTCGCACCTGCGATTGTGATGAGTGTGACTTCGTTTACCAAGGTTGTCATTGTATTTGATTTTGTGAGACGAGCACTTTCTTTGCAGAACCTCCCACCAAACCAGGTGATGATGGGCCTTGCGTTGTTTGTGACCTTTTTTATCATGGCGCCTACTATCGGTAAGGTGAATGATGAAGCTTTACAACCATATTTAAATGGAAAAATTGACCAGTCTGCGTTTATGGAAGGTTCCATGAAACACTTACGTCAATTTATGATCCGGCAACTCGGAAAAGATGGAACCAAAGATGTTGCTCTCTTTTTAAAAATTGGTAAAGTGCAAAACGTAAAATCCTTCGAAGATGTCCCTTCTTATGTATTAGTTCCTGCCTTTATGTTGAGTGAAATCAAAAAAGCATTTATCATTGGGATTTATATATTTATCCCTTTTATCGTAATCGATCTTATTGTTGCTTCTGCCCTTCTTGCTATGGGGTTTATGATGTTACCTCCTGTTATGATTTCCCTTCCTTTGAAACTCATTCTTTTTATCTTAATTGATGGTTGGAACTTACTCGTGCTTGAACTTGTAAGGAGTTATAAATGACGGAAGTTGATGTTGTGAATATGATGCGGGAAGCTTTTATTGTGACTTTGAAAATTTCAAGTCCAATCCTCATTACAGCACTTGTGGTGGGACTCATTGTAGGAATTTTACAAACCACCACCTCCATCCAAGAGCCAACGATAGCCTTCGTACCAAAACTTGTTTCTATTTTTGCTGTGATTGTCTTTTTTTCAGCATGGATGGTTAGAGTGATGACGGACTATACGAGAGAAATTTTTTTTATGATCGAAAAGATATGATATGGAAGCATTCATCTTACACTTTCAATCCTTTCTTTTTGTTTTAGTTCGACTGCTCGGACTTTTCCTTGTTGCTCCCTTTTTTTCATCTGAATCGATTAACTTTTCTTTACGGATGATTTTTTCCTTTATGGTGTCCATGATTGTTTACCCAGTGGTGGCAAACTACATGCCACCTATTCCTGGTCACATGGTGAACTTTGGAATTTTGATTCTATCGGAAATGCTAATTGGAGTTTTTCTGGGTTTTCTCGTTTCACTTGTGTTTAGTGCCTTCCAGATGGCTGGTGAATTTTTTAATAACCAAATTGGATTTGGTTATACAGAGATTCTCGATCCCGTGACACAAAACTCACTGCCTGCCATTGGAACGATGAAAAACTTAATGGCCACTGCCTTATTCCTTGTGATAGGGGCACACCGTTTCCTTATCGAAACCCTTGCCTATTCTTTTGAAAAAATTCGAATCATCTCTTTCACTGGAAAAGTGAATAGTGGGCTTTACCGTTTGGTGGAAGATGCCATCGGTGCCATGTTTGTTGTTTCGTTTAAAATTGCACTTCCTGTGATGGGCATTCTTTTTTTGGTTTCCCTTGCGGAAGGTCTTATGGGAAAGGCAGCCCAACAAATGAATGTTATGTCCATGTCTTTTCCTTTAAAAGTATTTATTGGGACACTCACTCTCATCGCAACCCTTACTTTTATTGCCACACAAATGGTACAAGGGATCCAAATCTCTATGGACAAAGCGAGTTTACTCGTTCGGGAGTGGCCAAGTTTATGAAGGCGAATCATCGTATTTGGATACAAGTTCCTATGATTCGGGATATGGTCCAAACCATACAAGAGATGATTTGGTCTTTTTTGGATCGAATGAGTGATCTGTTTATTGGTCCGTTTTTTGGGGAAAACCAACTCTCACTCGTCAATGATTCTAATGTAACATTTGTAACAGGCCCTTATGAGATCCAACTGCAGCTTTTTGCAGCGGCTGATGAGGGGAGGACAGAACCTCCGAGTGAACGTCGTAGGCGAGAAGAAAAGGAAAAAGGGAATGTTCCCAAATCCAATGAAGTAGCTTCCACATTGGTTTTGTTAGGTGGAACTGGTGTTCTTTTTTTACTCGGTGATACCTTCATTAAAAACACAGCTATCTTCATTAAAAAATACTTACCTATGGGAATGCACCACGAACGGTTTGGGGCAGAAGAGTTTCGTGTGATCCTTTCTGGAGTTTCAAAAGATTTTTTTAACCTACTCTGGCCAGTCCTTGCAATCACCCTAGTTTTCGCTGTGGTAGGGAATGTAGTTCAAGTTGGGTTTATGTTTTCCCCAAGGGCCTTGTCGTTTCGGTTTGATCGTATTTCCCCTAATTTCAAACGAGTGTTACCAAACCGCCAAACATTGTTTAATTTGGTAAAATCGCTCGCAAAAGTCGTGTTAATTGGTGTGATCAGTTATATTTTGATCTCAGGTGATTTTTTAAAAGTATTACTCACGGGAAATATGGGAATGATGCAGGCCATCTCCCTTGTGACCTATTCTGGGTTTAAGATTATGATGGCGGCGGGACTACTACTTCTCGGAATTGCCGTTGCCGATTTCTTTTTTCAAAAATCAGAGTTTGAAGAATCCTTAAAACAAACTCCTTCAGAAGCAAAACGAGAGATGAAAGAAGATTCTGGGGATCCTGTGATGAAAAACCGCAGGATGCAACTTGCCCGTGATATGATGCAAGGGAATATGTTACGTGAAGTTCCGAAAGCTGATGTTGTCATCACAAACCCAACTCATTATTCCGTGGCACTTTCTTACGAAATGGGTAGGGATTCTGCACCCCGTGTGATCGCAAAAGGCGAAAACCGCCTAGCATTAGAAATACGAAGGATCGCACGTGAAAACGATGTCCCAATAATAGAAAGCCCGAAACAAGCACGCCTTTTGTATGCGCAAGTAGAAGTGGGGGAAGAGATCCCACAAGAATTCTTCCAAGCAGTGGTGCAAATCCTAATCACTCTTGAGAAGTTCAAAAAAAAAGTAGGAATGGCATAACTCTATGAACTTCAAAGATATACTCAAACAATCAGATCTTATATTAGGTGTGGGAACCTTAATGATCCTAGGGATGTTAATTGTTCCTCTCCCAGGATTTGTTTTAGATATTTTGATTGTTGTGAGTATTGGGCTTGGACTCCTCATTCTCATGACTGCATTGTCCGTGACAGAACCGAGTGAGTTTTCGATTTTCCCAAGTTTACTTCTTATCACGACACTCTTTCGTTTAGCGCTGAACGTATCGACAACAAGGCAGATCCTTTCTAAAGGACCCGCGATGAATTCCAGTGTGATTGAAGCCTTCGGAACCTTTGTGGTTGGTGGGGAATCGGGACTTGGAAAGTATGTTGTGGGTCTTATAATCTTTATTATCCTCACCATTGTACAGGTGTTAGTTATCACGAAAGGTGCAACTCGGATCTCGGAAGTTGCAGCTAGGTTCACACTCGATGGTTTGCCACAAAAACAAATGTCCATAGATATGGAACTTAATAGTGGAGCGATCACCGAAGCAGAAGCCAAGGTAAAACGAAAAAAAGTCCAACGCGAAGTCGATTTTTATGGGGCCATGGATGGAGCATCCAAATTCGTACAAGGGGATGTTAGGGCAGGGCTTATCATCACTGCCATTAATTTACTCGGTGGGATTCTCATTGGTTCGACGATTCGTGGGGAATCCTTCCTTGCTTCGATTGAAACGTATGGTAAGTTTACGATAGGAGATGGACTTGTTTCGCAGATTCCTGGACTTCTTTCCACTACGGCAACAGGTATCATTGTCACACGTTCAAGTTCCGAAAAAAAACTAACAGTAGAGATCAAAGACCAATTATTTGGAAATGCAAAAACCTTGTATGTTGTGGCGGGTGCTCTTGGGATGGCGAGTCTCATCCCTGGACTTCCATTTTTCTCACTCCTCTTTTTAGCGAGTGCCATCGGATATTTAGGTTATTCGATTGAACAAGTAGCTAAAGAAGAGATTAAAAAAATCGAAACTGTTTCCCAAGAAAAGGTCCAAGACAAAAAACCAGAAAATTATATAAAAGAAATTTCTGTCGAAGCCATACAAGTGGAACTTGGTCGCGATTTACTTCCGTTAGTGGACGCATCTTCCGGTGGGCATTTACTCGAACAAATTGCCAATACGCGTAAAAAATTTGCGATTGATTTTGGACTGGTGATCCCTGCAATTCGGATCATTGACAATTTGGAAATCCCACACGACAATTATAGCATTCGTATCAATGGAGTTGTTGTTGGACAAGCCGTCGTAAAGGCAGATAGGCTTATGGCGATGAACAATACATCTCGTAACTTAGAACCGATCGTCGGGGAACCATTCACTGAACCTGCGTTTGGTTTAAAAGCAACTTGGATTGATCCGAATGACAAAATTGAAGTAGAAAACAAAGGTTATTCGGTAGTTGATCCTTCCACTGTGATCATCACTCATTTAAAAGAATTAATTTCTAATTATGCATCGCAGCTTCTCGGAAGAGAAGAGGTGAAAGCACTTCTTGAACATTTACGCCAAACCCATCCTACGCTTGTGGGAGAATTGGATTACGACAAACAAGGAAGACTCGGGATCATCCAACAAACCTTACAGAATCTTTTGGCGGAAGGACTTTCTATCAAGAACCTTCCTAAAATTATGGATGCAATTGCAAACCATCTCCCTCGTACAAACAATCCGTTTGATTTGGCAGAACATGTTAGGCAAGCTCTCTCTCGCCAAATCATCAATGATTTCCTTTCTCCAGATGGTAAGTTACATGTGGTCACCATTGATCCGAGGATCATTGATCGTATGAACAAAAGTATTACCCTTGATGAAACCGATGGTAGTAAACTCATCATCCTCCCTCATGATATCCGTGTGAGGATTCTGGAATCGGTTTATAATGAATTACAAAAGGCTTTGGACGATAACAGATTCCTTATCTTTGTGGTTTCTAGATACTTAAGACAAGCCTTTGCATTCTTTTTGACAAAGGAACTACCCCCAAGGAACTTTGCAGTAATTGCTTCTGAAGAAATCCATAGAGGGGTTCCGACAGAAATTGCCTCGGTTCTAAGCCTTCCATCCAGAGAGGAACACCCACAAGAAGCATAGGAGATTCGTTTTGCCAAGTCCAGTCCCATCGTACCGCATTTCAGTTGCCCCGATGATGGATTGGACGGACAGACATTTTCGCTTTTTTATACGGCTTATCTCCAAACACGCATTACTGTATACGGAGATGGTGACAACAGGTGCTATCCTTCGTGGGAAAGACAACCATCGACATTTAGATTTTTCTAAAGAAGAACATCCCATCTCTCTCCAGTTAGGTGGAGATTCACCCGTGGCACTTGCGGAATGTGCCAAAATTGGGGAAGATTATGGATATGACGAAATCAATTTGAATGTGGGTTGCCCCTCCGACAGAGTCCAAAGTGGGAGTTTTGGGGCTTGCCTCATGAAAGAACCAGACCTCGTTGCAGAAATGGTTTCCGCTTGTAAAACGAAAGTCAAAATCCCCGTTACCGTCAAACACAGAATTGGTGTGAATGGAAGGGAAAGTTACGAAGACCTGCACAATTTTGTTTCTAAAATCAAAGACGCCGGAGTGGACCATTGTATTGTCCATGCAAGGATTGCCATCCTCGAAGGACTTTCTCCCAAAGAAAACAGAACGGTTCCTCCGCTGCGATATGAAGATGTTTACCAACTAAAAAAAGACTTCCTCGATCTTCCCATTACAATCAACGGAGGCATCAAATCTCACGAAGAAATGAGTGACCATCTAACAAAGGTTGATGGAGTGATGATTGGAAGAGCAGCCTATGACAATCCGTTTTTATTTTCTAATGTGGATTCGTTCTATTTTGGATCGAAGGAAAATTCCAAGACAAGAGAATCTGTTTTGGAAGGAATGATTCCTTATGTAGAATCGGTTCGAAAGAGTGGAGGAAAAGTCCACCATATACTTCGCCATATCTTAGGTTTGTACCACGGCGAAAAAGGAGCAAGAGAGTTTCGAAAGTATCTGACAGACAGGATGCATTTGGATACGGCGACAGAGTCCATTTTAGAATCGTATCTCTTGCGTTAAGGATCCGTAGGGCTTGGTCCAAAGCGATTCGTCGTTAGACGAAGAGCGAAAGGACGGGAGCGAATGCGCACCCCGGAGTGAGCCTGGCCCAGTTTCAAAAACCATCATATAATGAAAAACAAATGGGGAACGCACCCTACAGAGTAGTTCGATTGTTGGTTATAGATTCACTGCGTGATTCATCTTTCAAAAGTTGTGAGTTAGAAAAAGCCTTTCGAATGTTATAGAGAATGAGTTGGAATCAAAAATTATTTAGGTAAAGAATAACGATGATTAGACGGTTTGGCCGTCGTTTTGTTCAATCTTTTTGGTTTTGCCCTAAAAATGGCAGGAAAACACACCCAAAATCTCTTAAAATCAAATGGGTTGACAGGGCGGTTTCTCTCCCCAGCCTGGTTAAATTGAGAGGGAATACCATGACCAAGCCACTCACCGTACAAAGTGACAAAACAATGCTTCTAGAGGTGGATAACCCAGAATTTGAAGCCTGTCGGGACCTCATTGCTAAATTTGCAGAGCTCGAAAAAAGCCCTGAATATATGCATACCTACCGTATCTCTCCACTTTCTTTGTGGAATGCTGCTTCCATCAAAATGACGGCCGAAGAAATCATAGAAGGCCTTACTAAATTTGCTCGTTACTCCGTTCCCAAAAACGTAATGAACGAAGTGAGAGAACAAATCTCTCGTTATGGAAAAGTAAAACTTGTTAAAGAAGAATCGGGAGAGTTGTACATCATCTCTAACGAAAAAGGATTTATCACAGAGATCGCAAATAACCGTGCCGTCCAACCTTTTGTGGATGGAATGGAAGGTGATAAAATTCGAATCAAAAAAGAATACCGTGGTCACATCAAACAAGCGTTAATCAAAATTGGTTTTCCTGTGGAAGACCTTGCGGGTTACGATGAAGGAAATAAATACCCATTTAATTTACGTCCCGTTACCATCAGTGGTATTAAATTTGGAATGCGCGATTACCAAAGAGCTTCTGTAGAAGCTTTCCATGCTGGTGGACGGAATGAAGGTGGATCGGGTGTGGTTGTATTACCTTGCGGTGCGGGTAAAACCATCGTGGGTATGGGTGTGATGCAAATTGTTGGTGCGGAAACTCTCATTCTTGTAACGAACACTTTGTCCATTCGCCAATGGCGAAATGAAATTTTAGACAAAACCGATATCCCTGAGTCAGACATCGGTGAGTATTCGGGTGAGATGAAAGAAATCAAACCGATTACCATTGCAACGTATAATATCTTAACTCATAGAAAGAAAAAAGGTGGGGACTTTACTCACTTTCACATCTTTAGTGCAAACAACTGGGGACTCATTGTTTATGATGAGGTGCATTTATTACCAGCTCCTGTTTTCCGTATGACATCAGAACTCCAAGCGAAACGTAGGTTAGGTTTGACTGCGACTCTGGTTCGAGAAGATGGTTTGGAAGAAGACGTGTTCTCTCTCATTGGACCGAAAAAATACGATGTACCTTGGAAAGAACTCGAAGCGAAGTCTTGGATTGCCGAAGCCAATTGTGTGGAAATCCGTGTTCCAATGGAAGATGACCTTCGTATGAAATATTCTGTTGCGGATGACCGTGAAAAGTTCCGATTGGCATCAGAAAACCCAGAGAAACTCCGTGCGATTAGTTATATTCTAAAAAAACATTCCACTAACAACATTTTGGTGATTGGACAATACATCAATCAGTTAGAAGAGATTTCCAATACCTTCAAAATCCCTTTGATTACTGGAAAAACTCCTCTTCCTGAAAGACAAGAACTCTACCAGGCGTTCCGTACGGGTCAAATCAAACAACTTGTCGTATCAAAGGTAGCAAACTTTTCCATCGACTTACCAGATGCGAACATTGCCATCCAGGTTTCGGGAACGTTTGGTTCGAGACAAGAAGAGGCGCAGCGACTCGGGCGTATCCTTCGTCCAAAATCCCAAGACAATACAGCGATTTTTTACTCGCTCATTTCGCGTGATACCAACGAAGAAAGGTTTGGTCAAAACAGACAACTCTTCCTCACCGAACAAGGGTATGAATACGAAATTTATACTTTGGACCAGTTTAAAGAAACAGTTCCAGAAGAATCACTCACGAAATAGAGGACAAAATGAAACTAGTAGCGAAACGACTCGATGTCGTAGAACCTTCTCCCACTCTCGCGATCACGGCAAAAGCCAATCAATTGAAAGCGAGTGGACTTGATGTGGTTGGTTTTGGAGCAGGGGAACCTGACTTTGATACACCAACTCACATCAAAGAAGCTGCTAAAAAAGCAATGGACCAAGGGAAAACGAAGTACACTCCCGTGAGTGGAACCGTTTCTTTGAAAGACGCGATTATCAAGAAGTTTGAAACTGAAAACGGTTTAAAGTACGAAAAAAATCAAATCATTGTAGGAACGGGAGGAAAACAAGTTCTCTATAATTTTTTTATGGCAACACTCAATCCTGGCGATGAAGTGATCATTCCTGCACCGTATTGGGTGAGTTATGCGGACATCGTTCGTTTGGCAGAAGGAACTCCTGTGATTGTTTCCACTGATATTTCCAGTGGATTTAAAATCACGGCAGAACAATTAGAAAAAGCCATCACTCCAAAAACAAAAGTCTTTATCTTTAATTCTCCATCCAATCCAACGGGAGCAGCTTACACTCGTTCGGATGTTGAAGCACTTGTGAAGGTTTTGGAACCAAAAGACATCATTACTGTTTCCGATGATATCTATGAAAAAATTATCTATGATGGATTGGAATTTGTGAACCCTGCGATGATTTCTCCTAAGATGAAAGAGAAAACCTTTGTCATCAATGGTGTGTCCAAAGCGTATTCGATGACGGGTTGGAGGATTGGTTACGGGGCAGGGAATGCCGAGATTGTGAAAAACATGGATACCATGCAAGGCCAATCCACAAGCAATGCTTCTTCTATTTCCCAAGCAGCAGCGGAAGCAGCGTTAACGGGTGACCAAGCTCCTGTAGCAGAAATGTTAAAGGCCTTTGACAAACGTCGGAAACTCATCGTGGGACTTTTACGCGAGATCCCAGGTGTAGAATGCCGTATGCCAGAAGGTGCTTTTTATGCGTTCCCTTACATTACAGGTGTGTATGAAATGCCTGGATTCAAACGACTCCTTGCTGAAAAAAAAGAATCTTCGTATTCAAAACTTTTTTGTGATGTGCTTCTCGATAAATACAATGTGGCAGCAGTGCCAGGGATTGCCTTTGGAGATGACAAAGCCATCCGTTTGTCGTATGCGTTAGGTGATAAAGACATCGAAAAAGGTGTGGCTCGCATCAAACAAATGGTTTTGGATTTACAAAAATAAAATGAAATTTGTCCCTTTGCTAAAATATTTTGGTAGAGGGACGAAGTTTGATCGGATCATAAGCAAAATGAATCTCAAACTTCAGGTATCGTTTGTTGAATCTAATCATATTTTTTTCAAAAGAAATTTGGTTTTCAATGATTGTTTTCAGCATCATTTGTTATCATTTCGATTCCTTTTAGTTTTCACTTTATTTGTTTCCCCTCTACTTTCAGAACCAAAGTTCCAAACAAAAACAAAACAGACTAAACCATCGGAGTTATTCAAACGGGACTCAAACTCAGAGATTGTGATCCCTGTGATTGGGCTCAACTTACATCTCTTTGCAGACCAAAAAAGTGATGTATTACGAAAGCTGAAATTTGGTGAACCAGTTCAATTTGATCGTGATTCACTAGAAAGTCCAAAAGAAGATTGGATTCCCGTAAAACTTGAAGATGGACTCTCTGGATTTATCAAAAGGTCTGTGGTGCGTTCCGTCCCTCCAAAACAATACCTATCTACTTTGTTATTTGAAGCAGAAAAACTGATCCTTTCCAAACATGCTGATTTTCTTGCTAAACAAGAGATTACAGATACAATTTTTTCAATTTCCTCCACTGGAAAATTTACTGGGGATGAGTTTATTTTCATTAGGGCCAAAGCAGGTTTTTTCTTAAAAAAAACAGTGGATCAAATGAATGAAAAGGGAATTAAACCTGACAATGATTCTAACACTTTAGAATTTTTAAAGCGCCACCAAACGAAATTATTATATGATTATTCCTCTGGGAAATACTATGTAGATTCCAATTATTTTTGGAAATTACTCGAATCGTACCCAAAAACAAAACATTCGGATTATGCAGGTTACTTGGCGACAGAGAGTATTCCAGTTTTAGATTGTGGAGTGGACCTTCGCTGTCGATTGGAAGAATTACGAAAAGGCAAATTGCGTTATATATATCTTTTCCCTACGGGAAACTATGTGTCTTTATATACAAAAGAGATCGTAAAATCTTTAAGTTCCATGACAAAAGACCCAGATTCCATACCTTGTTTCCAACCTGTGAGTGATGGTATCAAATCTGAAATCAACCAAATGATTCGTTATGCATCTGAAATTGGTCCGCGCGAAAAAAAACAAATCTTACCGCATTTACAAATTCTTAAAAAAGAATGTTTTCATTAGCGAATCACTTAGTTTAATGCGTAAGGAAAGTTTTGTGAAATTAAGTTACAAACTCTATCCATTCCAAAATTCCGACCAAAACCAAAAACCCATCGGAGACTTTATCATCTTACATGGATTATTTGGATCCTCGAAAAATTGGGCGACTGTTGCCAAATATTTATCAGATTTTGGACCGGTTTATGCCGTTGACCAAAGAAATCATGGTGATTCACCACATAACGAAGAACATTCCATCCAAGTCATGGCGAGTGATTTGGAAACCTTTCTAAAAGATTTAAATATTCAAAATCCAATTCTTTTGGGCCATTCGATGGGTGGACTTGTTGCAATGTATTTTGATTTAACCCATCCAGGAGTTCTTCAAAAATTAATCATACAAGATATTGCCCCAAGAACCTATCCTTTCGCCTATGAAAAAGAAATTCAATCAATGTCGTTTCCCTTACATGGATTTACTTCCAGAACGGAAATTGATTCTGAGATGGCAAAGTATGTGCATGATACCTTTATCCGCCAGTTTTTACAAATGAGTTTGGAACGAAAAGAAGACGGTTCTTATCATTGGAAATTGAATGTGTTTGGACTGGACCATGCACGGAGAGTTTTTGAAGATGTGTTTAACTTTGAGAATCACTCAGTTACAAAAACTCTTTTTCTGTTAGGTGGAAATTCAGAATATATAAGGCAGTCTGATTATGCTGAAATGGATCGACTTTTCCAAAACAACCAAAAGGTAACAATTCCTGGTGGTGGACATTATATCCATTTTACCCACCAAAAAGTCTATTTGGAACAACTTGGGAATTGGTTAAAAAACGAGTTTGTTTGACTTTTACTCTTCGAGTAACGAGCGTAACATCCAAGCAGTTTTTTCATGGATATCGAGTCTTTGTGTTAATAAATCAAGAGTTGCTTGGTCGTTTCCTTTTTCCGCAGGTGCATAAGCTGCACGTGCAGTGCGAATCACAGCTTCGTTTCCTTCCACTAAGTTTTTTATCATGTCCTTGGCTTTCGGAACTTCTTTATCTTCAGAGATACTGGAATATTTCGCAAATTCCCACCCACCCATAGGTGCATAGTATCCAAGCGAACGAATCCTCTCCGCAATTGGGTCAATAGCATTCCAAAGTTCAGTGTATTGCGTCATAAAAAGTAAATGTAATGTTTGGAACATAGGCCCAGTTACATTCCAATGGTAACTATGTGTTTTTTGGTACAAAGTGTATGTATCTGCTAAAAGTTTTTTTAATGATTCGGAAATGGCACTTCGTTCTTCTTCTGGAATTCCAATATTGATTTTCATGATGACTCCTGTATATAAGACTGAATTAAATCGTTTTAAAGTAAAGTTTTGTGTTCGTTAAAATATTATTTTCTTAGTTCACTGACGATTCGATCAACTAAACTTTCTGCAACGAAATCATATTGGCTTGTCGCAATTAAAATATCTTCGCGGCTCCATACAAGCCCAAGGCCAAGACTATATTGTAGAACCCGAGCCATAGTCCAATCAGCGCCTGGTTTTTTTCGCGCATTCACAATGACTTGTCCGGATTCAATATGTACAATTTTTAAGGAAACCGTATCCACTAAATTTGGAATGAGTTTTCCTTTTTCATCAAATTTTTTTAAAGCAGACCCTCTTCCAAAAACAAGAGCATCAACTCCCAATACTTTCCCAATTCTAACGGCTGTTTGGGTGTCTATTATCCCAGTTTTAGAAAAACTTTGTTCATTTACAACTTTGGACAATTGTTCACGTTCAATGACTTTGAAGGGAAGTGACTTTGCGATTTGAAGGGAAACTGCATCGGTAAATTCATCTCCCCATTTTGCTTCTTCAATATCGAAAATTAGAACCGCCACTTTGGAAATTCCCAAACTGGATTTTCCCGATTCAGGGTATTGGATTGCCGCATCCATTGTCCGACAATTGACTAAGGATACTGAGAAAAGGAGTGAAAAAAACGCTAAATATTGTTTCATAGATTTCCTTAATGTTGGATGTAAAGTTGACAAGAGAGCAATTCTTTTTCGGGTGAAATTGGGAGAAATTGAAAAATTCGCTTCCCACTTTCCCATCCTCCTAGATTTTCCTACTAGGCACTTGCCCATGAAAAAAACACTCAGTTTTATTATAGTTATCATCGCCTTGTTTCTGCTAGTCGCTTCTTATTATCTTTCGATTGAAATTTTGACTCCAGAAAAACCCTCTTTAGTAGACGAAGTAGATACTAAAAATCAAATCTCATTTGCCAATTTTGGATTGCCTGAGCCAGAAACTATCCGCTTCCAAAATGGGACGTTAAGATTGAGGGGTTGGTATTTTAAACATTCTAAAAAACAAAATTGTGGAATGATCTTATTGCACGAGTTTTCCGATTCCAAAACTCAGATGTTGCCTTATGCTTCTTCATTTTGGAAACGAGGTTGTAGTTTGTTTGTCTTTGATGCCAGGGCACATGGCGAGAGTGATGGAAACTATTCTACTTATGGTTATCATGAAAAAATGGATTTGGAGAGGGCGGTCGAATATTTTTCCGAAATTGACAACATACCTGAAGATCGGATTGGTATTTTTGGAGTTGGGCTCGGTGGTGCGACGGCACTTCAATTCGCAGATGGACAATTTGAATATGGTTTTGTGATTGCAGACACACCATTTAGAGACATGCGTTCCTACGTCGAGAGGACTTTCTCTTCTTTGTATTCACCTGCGATTTTATTAGTAACACCACTTAGTTTATCAATGGCTGAATTACGAGGAGATTTGTTAGTGAATGATGTATCACCTCAAAATACAGCAAAACTCATCGAAAAACCTGTTTTAATTTTGGTTCCGAATATCAGTGAAGGACAAATCAAATATGATGATGCCTATATGATTTTTGGAAATCTGAAAACAAAATCCAAACAATTGGTTCAGTATACAAATTCCATTGGGAAATTATCTTCGGACCAAAATTCTAATTCAGAATACGATACAGTCATCCAAGATTTTTTGAAAGAAATTCAATTTGGGAAGTGATCTGATTTTATATTGAAGATATAGATATTCTCTATATCATTGAATATATTTTGATAAGAATTTGTATTGATGATCAAAAGCATAAATATAAAAATTTTATTTGATTTCGAAATTATTTGTAGATTATCGAATTTTTATCAATCTTGGCAAGTCTTCCCAAGTTCCATCGTTTTTAGTGAATCGCGTGAGATAAGAAGGAAATGAGCCGACATTATTTGCTGATGAAATCGCATAACTATAATTCAATAAGCCATTAGATGATTGGAGTTGTTCGGCATTGCTGATAGTCGTACTATAATTGGTTGGAATTGTTGGAATCGAAGTGACACTGGCAATATCGTCAGTGCTTCGAAAAATTTCCACTGTAGGTGCAGCAAAAGTAGGGTTATTCGAGAGAATAAAATAGTCAGCGTTTGCAGAACTTTTGATAGTCCTTAAAACCGCACTTGAGTTCCCATTATTGATAGAAGAGGTAAATCCTGAAATTGGAGTTGTACTTCTCGTGAAACTTGGAGAAGTAGCTAAATAGTCAGCATTATTAAAAGTATAAAGAACCGGAGGGGCACCGAAAGTGGCTACAAATTTCCCTCTAACATAAAATGGGTAGGTTTCAAAACTAAAGGGAGTTCCATTGAAGTCAACAGCACGATTAATTAAAGTGATGCCTTCTATACTTCGGGTTTGAGTTGTTTGCGAGGGAATTGCAATGCTCGGACATTGTAAATAATCCGAACCACCAATACTGATTATATGAAATCCAACTGCATTAAAGTTTGCGTCTGCAAGATTACAACTAAATGCACTTTGCATATCTTGGTTCACTTTGAAGTCTGAATTTAATAAAATGGGTTTTGTTTCGACAGCGGTATAAAGTGTAGGTGAAATCATATATCTACCATTAAAATATAGAACAGGGTACATCCATGGTAAGTTATCTGGTCTAAATAAAAATAAATTTGAGGCTAACGCTAGTTTTGATACAGTCGCAACGCCTGGAGTCAAAAATGAAGGAATGCTTAAGACTAAATTTTGATTTTCTTGAAATGTATTCGGAGGAGAGTATAACCTTTTTTCCTCTGATAAAAAGAATACATAATCAAATCCATTGAAAACAGGTTTTGAAATTTTTAATATTTTTTCATACGATACATTTTTTTCAATGGTAACTCCATCAATACGTGTTACCAGATCATAATACTCTCCGTCGGCACTCGAAGCAATGTATCCGATGGAGGTGTTTTGGTCTGGAGCAGTATAACTTGTTAGTACTTCTAAATAAATAAACTGTCGCCCGTTGGCAGCACCAAGTGGAGTGAATGTGAAATTTGATGCCAATCTGTTTCGGTAGTTTGCTAAATCTTCTAATATAAATTGAGCACTTCCGTTTTGATTTAATATGGAAAATAATTGTTTTGTGATTCCATTGTAGATTCTAAAGGAGATTGACCCAACAAAAGTATTTCCTGAGTCTTTTAGTGAAATATTAGCAAATCCTCTTTCACTAAAAAATAAAAAAGCTCGGCCAGATGCATCTAATGTTGCGGTATATGTTTGGACATTCCCAGATTCTCCGAATGCGGAAACTCCAACTCCATTTTCGTCGGCCTCATTAAACACAGAGTATTCAATAATTCCGTTTACATAAGGTGTTCCGTTAGCATCAGTAAATTTCATAAACAATACAGTTTGGCTCGGTGTATTAAAGGCATCTGCCATTGCCAAAAATCGAAGTAAGGATTGTAAGGATCCCAAATCTTCTGTGGGATCAAGATTTGATGGTTTAAAAATACTACATTGGAAGGAAAGTATTGTTAAAAATAAAATGGTTAAAAAACGTTTCATACTTTTTCCTTAGAATAAAATTGAGTATCGAACTTCTGCGTAATAAGAATTCATTTGTGGACGGTAAGCAGTTGTTGTTTGAGGTTTATCCCAACCTGATTCAAAGTCCCAACCTTCTTTGATTTGTTTTCCACCCATTTGCACTATCGGTCTATCGGGGTATCGATCTTTCCCAATCATATAAGCATGGAAGAGATTAGAAAAATATATGATGGATGCAGTTCCAAGTCCGGCTAAGTATTTGATGTTCGCTTCTTTCGCTTCATTTTTGCTTTTTACAATGAAGTCTTCTGTTATTGATGTTTCTACAAACCCTGCAATAAATTCGCTTGGTAAACTGATGTTTTGAGCATTGAATCTCGTGCCTGGTCCGCCAACTTGATTCAATAAAACCATTGTATCATAATGGGATTTTGCATTTTTGTCTTCAGTTCGAAGTGGACCTAAACTATACAAAAGAGTACCAAAAAATAAAATACTGAAAGTCCCAGCCGATGTTGTTTGCCCTCCACAGTATTGCCCCCATCCAGGTAAAACTGCTGATCGCCAAATGATAGCAAGTCGGCCGCCGCATTGGGTGGCTGCAGGGGATGGACCAAGTTGTCTCGTCGCTAACCATTCTGCTTCCGCTTTTGCTTCTTTATCTGCTTGGGATTCTTTGTTTTTTTCTTCCTCTAATCTTTGTTTTTCTGCGAGTTTGTTTTCTTCTTCCAAACGTTTTTGT